>JANMLE010000906.1:0-4609 GCA_031372385.1 Planctomycetota bacterium
GTTCAGAATGTCTTTGACGCCGATGCCGAGCCCCTCTTGTCGAAGCTCCAGATCTTCCAGCAGGCTCTTGCGGGCGAGGGCCGCGCTGCGGCGTTCGCGCTGTTCCGCCAGTCGTTGCTTGGTCTCCTCCTGCTCGCCCAACAGTGACACGCGCCGCGACTGCGCCTCGCGCAGTGACTGCTGCGCGGCCGACTGACCGAGCATCGCCTCGTCCACCCGGTGCAGACACCGATCGCGTTCCAGTTCCTGTCCGGCGAGATCACCATCGAGTTGATCCAGCAGTGACGAGACCCTGACTTGGGCGGACTGAACAGTCCCGATTTGCGTCCGCAATGTGGCGACAGTATTCGCATTGGACGAGACCATGCGGGTCAGCTCCAGCCGCCGCGTCCGGTCCTGTTCCATCTGTTCCCGCCGCGCCGTCAGATCGCGCGTGGCCGTCTGAAGCTGCTCGTTCTGTCCGGCGCAGTGGTGCCGGTGTTCGGCATGAGCGATTTCAAATTCCGCTAGTTGCTGTTGGTGCCGGGTGATTTCGTCCGCGGTCTCGTGGACGCGCTGGCCGAGCACCAACTGCTGCTTGTGCAGCCGTTGCAGTTCCGTTTCCAGTTCCTGCAAACGGACCAGTTGGTATTGGATCGTGGTGTCGTGTCCGGCGATGACTTCACGGCCCGCAGCGTTGCGGCGTTCGACGCCGCGCAGCTCGTCATCGAGATGAGACAGATCGGCGTCGAACGCGGCCTCGCGCGCTTCCAGTTCACGATGCCGCTCGGTCAGTTCATTCACGCGTCCGGCGGAGGACGACAGTTGTTCGCCGACGAGATCCAACTCGGCGGTCAAGTGGCGGAAGTCATCGGCGGCCAGTCCGAACCACCATTGTTTCAGGGCGACCGACACTTCACGGTACTTGGCCGCCTTGGCCGCCTGACTGCGCGTCGAATTCAACTGTGCTTCGACTTCATCAACGATGTCAGTCAGGCGTTCCAAGTTTTGCGCGACTCGTTCGAGCTTTCGCTGGGCCTCGACCTTGCGCGCCTTGAAGCGGCTGATTCCCGCGGCCTCTTCAAACACGGCGCGGCGGCTGGTGGGGTTGGCCTGCAGGATCTGGTCGACGCGACCCTGCTCGATGATGCTGTAGGCGGACGTTCCCGCCCCGGTCCCCATGAACAGATCCTTGATGTCCTTCAAGCGGGCCGTCGCGCGGTTCAGCAGATATTCGGCGTCGCCATTACGCCAGATCCGGCGGCCGATGTGAATTTCCTGCGCGTCGCTTGGAAGCCAGCCCGATGCGTTGTCGAACGTGATCGTCGCTTCGGCGTAGGCGCTCGGCTTGCGTCCGGCGGAACCGTTGAAGATGACGTCGGTCATCTCTTTGCCGCGCAGGCTCTTGGCGGACTGATCCCCGAGAATCCACTTCATCGCGTCGACGACAGTGCTCTTCCCACTGCCGTTCGGCCCGACGACACCGGTGATGCCCGTCGAGAAGTCGAACCGCGTGCGGTCGGCGAAGCTCTTGAAGCCGAACAGTTCGAGGGATTTGAGCATGACGCGGAAGTCGGGATCGGTGAGTGATTGGCGTCGGAAACGCGGTTGCCGGATGGCATCAAAGCCCGGCTCAAAAAAACCGGGCTTCTGATCGGAGTCATTGTCAGGGAATGATTGATTGTCTTTGAGAGGGAATGGTTGAAGTCATCGTCGCGCAATAGGACCGACAGCGTTGACGGGATGGAGAATGTCGTTCGTCTCTTCAGCCCGGAGGGCGGCAGATGGTAGCCCACGGCGCGAGCCGTGGGTTGAGGGAAACAGGGGCTTCGTTAGCCCGGAGGGCGACACGTCGATCAACCTTGGACTTCCTTCGATGTGTCGCCCTTCGGGCTGCGGGAGCGTGTTGTCGATCCCCCACGGCTCGCGCCGTGGGCTACCATCTGCCGCCCTCCGGGCTGAAGAAACCGATCGCCGGATTACTTGTCGACCTTGCGCCAGTTCCCCAGCCACGAGAACATCCCCTTGGGTTTCTCGTCCTTTGATTCGGTCTCCTTGCGGGTGGTGCGTGACGATGTCGAACGTGATGATGGCGACCGTGGCGATGATTCGCCGTCATTCGACGAAGTGGTAGAGGCGGGTCTGCCGCGCGATGCGGTTTCCTCTGGAACATTGGCCATGTTGCCGCGGTCTTCCGTCTTCTTGCGTTCGCTTCCCGGCGCGTCGGGTTCTTCGCGTTCGGGGAAGAGGTTGGGGGTCATGTTGTCGCGGCCGACTTTGGTCTTGCGCTTCTTGCCGGGGAGTTCAGCCGCGTTGTCGGGTCGGTAGTAAACCCGGCCTCCTTCCGGCAACTCGTCGATTGCCAGGGAGGTGGGGAGGTTCTTTTGCTTGGAGGCATCCGCGAGCATTTGGACGACGTCGGGGTACGACGCGCCGAGTTCATCGGCGGCGCGAATGACGTCCGCCACCTGCAGCGACGTTTCACGCCGCTGGTCGGGCTGTCCAACTTGGAACTTGGCGAGTGAGACCGTGGTCGCTCCTGGTTGCGCGGTGACGATGATGTGCCGACCGGCGGAGAGGGACATCGGTGCGCGGAACTCTTGGTTGGCTCCGAACAGGACGATCTCGGGCCGCGTCCGCGTCAACGCATGCACGAGGGGCTCGCCGGTCGTTCGCAGCGCATGCAGGGTGTATTCACCCGCGGTGCGACGACCGGGCGTCTCTTCGGCATCCTCGGGGATTCCCAGTGTTTCGCCACGGATGAAGGGATCGCGCTTGTCGAGTGTCCGCAGGGCATGGAACGCGCCGTAGCGGGTCTCGGCACTCGGTTCATTCATCAGGTCGCGCAGGGCGAGATGAGCCTCGGCGTCGTCGAGTGTTGCGAGGGCCGCGAGGGCGAACACGCGGAAGGCGCGTTCCTTCCGTGCCGCCTCGACCAACGCGGTCAATCCGTCGGAGTTGCCCTGGTAGGCGAGTGCCATCGCGGCATGGAAGCGAACTTCCAGCAACGGCGACGTCAGCGCCTGCTTCAGGACGGGAATCCCTTCGGCACCGATGGCCTCCAGTTCCAGGCTGGATTCCTCGGCGCGTTCCGGTTGGAGGATCTGTTCCTGCAGTTTCTGGGTGCGGACGCGGGCGCCGACGGGCGTCTCACGGAATGCCAGATGCCGGATCACCTGCAGATAGCGCGGGTAGTTGTCCTTGTAGCGCGGATGGACGTTCACCACGAGTTTTTGGTCGGTCTTGGCCTTGGCCATCGGCTTCTTGATGCCGTACTGGTCGAAGTCGTGGAACCGTCGGCCGATCACTTCGGCCAGGCGCTGGGCGTTGCGGATGCCGCGGAAGTCGTGGCGCAGATACAGCGCCAGTTCCCGCTCCTTCATCACGATCGCCCCGCCCTGAATCCGGCCTCGTTTGAGAAGCTCGGGCGCATTGGCGGCATCGCTGCCGATCCCCGCGGTGAGGATGGCTCCCTGGGCCTTGGCATAGGCGAAACTCTGGAGCGGCAGGGCCCGGCCCGGCACGATGGCCTGCTCGGTCAGATAGGTCTCCATCATCCAGCCGCCGGCCAGACTGGTGGCTCCGGCACTGTCCGGAAGCCGCACTTCCAGATCGAGTGTCTCGCCCTTCTTCATCAGCGGCGGAAGATAGGCCCGGACCAGAACCAGCGCCGTGTTGGGCGACGCGAGGATCGCGTTGGGATTGGGAACCCCGCGCCGTTTCAAGTCATTCATCAGTTCGGTGCGGTACATCGACGGAGCCGGGTCACCCCCCGTTCCGTTCAGGCCGACGACCAATCCCACTCCCTCCAGCAACACGGGCTGCAGGCCGGAGAAGGTCGTGTAGTCCCCGATCATGGGTGTCTCGATCTTGGTCTCGTACCGCTTGTTCTGCGCGTCGTCGTCCGGCTTGGAATCGGCCGCCAGGTACGTGAACGAGCATGCGACCGACAGACCAACAAGCAACGACCAACCCAGGGGACGCCATGGAGACATAGCCTGCGACTCCTTTCACGGGACGGAACTTCGGCACCGGTTGCCACCGGCGATTCCAAACGACTTCGTCTGGCAAACGCGCGCTGTCACCCGGCGCGCTCGCACGGCGTCCGGTTCGGATCTGCGAAATGAAAACTCGGGGAACGGGGAGGGCGGGAGGGTATGTGGTCATCTCGGGATGGTCAAGATGACTTGCGCCGGGCGAGAGAAGTGCGGTGCGCGACGTGTTTCGGCGGGAACGTCGCCGTCATGAATGAGATGTTTTCGTTTAACCGCGTGGGCATCGCCCCGCGTGTTTTGAGCGTGTATCACCGCTCACGCGCTGGGCGATGCCCACGCGGTTAAACGACTCACCTTCGGCCGCGTGAGGAATAAGAACGATTGGAATCAGACGCGATTCGAGCCGTGTGCAACGTCCGGCTCATCCCGTGGAGCGATGATGGCGACGTAAGACGGTTCCCCACGATTCGTCGATGTGGCGCGGGTCACAGCCCGTAGGTCAGCAGCCACAGGATCCCAAACGCGGCGCACATGAATCCGACAATCTGCAGAAACAGCCGCAGCGCCCGCGCCAAAATGTACTCGGGCAATTCATAGCGACTGGCGCTGTAGACCAGACTGATGGCCATCGCCAA
>JANMLE010001818.1:0-7422 GCA_031372385.1 Planctomycetota bacterium
ACGGAATGCGAAGAATCTGATAGAGACGCCATCGAGAGACCCTCCTTGGCTTCGATAGACAGCGACCACCAAGGAGGGCCGAATCACTCATAGCCCAGGACGGCCAATCCCACCAGATCAACCTCGTCCGGCCGGGATTTCACAATCCCGCCGCCCGGTCCCCGCTCAACGTCCGCGCGCAACCCCACTCGACAGTGCCATTCGGACCTGTCCCCTTTTTCGTCCCCGGGCGATGGAAATTCAGGCAACTCGGCCAGCATCGTTTCAGCGACGATGGGGAGACCGACCGACGAACTGCCGCCGGTGTTCTTCCACGTCGTCGCGACAGCTCCACAGTTGGGACAGTCATTGAGCCGCATCAGTGGGACGCCGACAGATTTCGCACCGCGCACTTCGCCCGATGCCGGATTGAATTTGAGCGTCAGCGATCGTGCCCCTTCCACAGTCACTGCCGCCGCGCGTTGTTCGGGCCACAGATGAAGCCGTTCTGGTTCCTCAGTGGTCGATTGAGTGGGACGACTTCCTGCCAAGGCAGCGCCCGATTGCCACGCTTCCAAAGACACCTCGCCACAATTCTCGCAACGCTTGATTTCGAGTGTCAGCGATTGACAATAGGTCCGCGTCAGCGTTCAAACCGGGGTAGCCACGTTCATCAGGGCCTATTGATGTCGAAGAGAAATACATCCGGCGTCGGCACGCCGGACTACCTCCCTTGATTGCGGAGGAAGTCTCAATCTCATCACTTCAACGGCGCGTTCGAACAGGATGTAACCAACGTTGCCGTTTCACGCACGGCTTTGAAGGCTTCCACCAAGCGTGATGTTCGTGATTCCAGACGATCCAACTCCTGTGCGGTCAGTGAGAAATCGTTGTCGCGGCCCATCATTTCCAGACGCAGAGCCGCTTCAAAAACCGGCTGAGCACCAAAGATGGCGGCAGATCCTTTCAACGTGTGTGCGGCGCGGCGGAGCAGTACCGCATCGGACGTCGCGATGGCTTGACGAATCTCGGCCAGCATGCGCGTGTACTCCGCCAAGAAAATTTGGACCAGATCCTCAATCATCGCCGTATCGTCGCCGGTGTTCTTGCGAGCCACCTCCCAGTCGATCACACGATTGTCCTGCGATGGATCGGCCTCTTTCATAGGAACGTCAGTCGGAGGAGACGCTGCTTCGGTCGCCGGCACTCCGGCGGCCGCGCACGCTTGGGCTGGGACTGCGGCGATCACTCGATACAACGAATTGGGATCGAAAGGCTTGGAGATGTAGTCGTCCATGCCAGCCTCCAAGCAATGCTCGCGATCTCCTTTCATGGCTTCGGCGGTCATGGCGATGATCGGTATGCGGCGACCGGTCCCGCGCTCTTCGCTGCGGATCGCAACCGTCGCGTCATAGCCATTCATTTCCGGCATCTGCATGTCCATCAGAATCACATCGAACGGCTCGCGTTGCCACAAATCGACAGCCTCTTTTCCATTGTTGGCGACGAGTGTTTGATGGCCCCATTTGGTCAGGAATCCCAGCGCCACCTTTTGATTCACCAGGCCGTCCTCGGCCAGCAGGATGCGCCGCGGAGGAATGAGGGGGAACCGTTCCTCCTTCACTGCGGTTTCGATCACCAACGAAACTCCGACTTCGTTGAGCACGGCGTCCAGCAGTTCGGACGCCAGCACCGGTTTCCGCAGAAAGCGATTGATGCCGACATTGTGAAGCCGCTCGGAATCGAACGTCGTCAACGAGGACGACAACATCAGCATGGGAAACCTGTGCCAGCCCGGTTGCGACGACAGGCGTTCGGCCAATTGGAGACCGTTCATGTCCGGCATGTGAAAGTCCAGCAGCGCCAGGCGAAACGGCCGACCGGCCCGCTGTGCTTCTTCGGTGGCCGCAATTGCTTCCGGCCCGCTGTCCACCAGCGTGGGCTGCATTCCCCAATTCCGCAGCATCTCCTGCAGAATGCGGCGATTCGTCGAGTTGTCATCGACGACCAGCACAGGCAACTCGCGCACATGTTGCAGTTGGGCGGGATGCGGGCGCGATTGATTTTCGGCGATGCCAAACTCCGCCACGAAAGAAAACGTGGAACCCCGGCCGGCCTGGCTCTCGACCCCAATGCGGCCCTGCATCATTTGAATCAGGCGTTGGGAGATCGCCAGTCCCAGCCCCGTGCCGCCGTAACGCCGCGTCGTCGAAGCGTCCGCCTGAGAGAACGCCTGAAACAGGCGCTGCTGCTGATCCGGCGTAATGCCGATTCCGGTGTCGCGGACGGAGAACTTCAAGCGCACGGTCGTGTCGCGGATTTCTTCAGGCTCGACCTCGACCACCACTTCGCCGTGCTCGGTGAACTTGATGGCGTTGCCCACCAGATTGACGATGATCTGCCTCAGACGCCCGGGGTCGCCGATGAGCCGGTGGGGAATGCTCGAATCGACGCGGCAGGCCAGTTCCAATTGCTTGTCGGCCGCCCGCAGCGACAACAGATGCAGCCCTTTGCCGATGCAATCCGGCAGTTCAAATTCGATCAGCTCCAATTCCATTTTGCCGGCTTCGATCTTGGAGAAGTCGAGGATGTCGTTGAGCAGCCGCAACAGCGCGTCGGCCGACTGTTGGATCATCGACAGGAACTCGCGCTGATCGTCGCGCAGCGACGTGCCGGCCAACAGTTCCGCCATGCCCATGATGCCGTTCATCGGTGTGCGGATTTCGTGGCTCATGTTGGCCAGGAAGTCGCTCTTGGCACGGTTCGCGGCCTCGGCCGCTTCCTTGGCCAGCCGCAATTCTTCATTGAGCGCCGCGCAGGCCTCGGAAACGTTGGCACGCTCCTCGGCCTGCTGCCGCTGCCATTCGGCATCGCGCAGCGCCAGATCCTGCAGGTGCGTCTTCTGATTGATGGCCTCAATATGCCGCATCATGCGCACACGGCGCACCAGCGACGTGATGTGCGCGAGGATGACGTCCATGTCCTGCATCTTGCTGACGAAATCGTCGG
This sequence comes from Planctomycetota bacterium, assembly GCA_031372385.1. Classification (GTDB taxonomy): domain Bacteria; phylum Planctomycetota; class Planctomycetia; order Planctomycetales; family Planctomycetaceae; genus Schlesneria. The sequence continues at coordinate 2,989 of JANMLE010001818.1, forward strand.
CACCCGATTCCAGCGATTGCAGCAAGACCTCCCGGTTCTCCTGGCCCGACAGGATCAGCAGGCCGAGCTGCTTCTGGTGACTGTTGGCCCACGCGCGAGCGCGCCGGCAAACCTCGAAGCCGTCCATCTCCGGCATGACGACATCGATGACCAGGATGTGAAACGATTCCCGCTCCAACAGTTCCAAGCCCGCCGGGCCGGAGAGCGCGGTCGTCACTTGGAACCCGCTGGCGCCGAGCTTCTCCGACAGTTCCGCCAGGTAGACGCGGCTGTCGTCAATGGCCAGCAACCGAGCGCCGCTCAAGAAGGAGTTGCGTGTTTCGGCGTCACGATCGACAGACGCGACAGCGATCGCCGACTTGAGCAACCCCGTCACCACGGCCAGCAGTTCTTCGGGCGGGCTGTCCTTTGACAGGAACCGATCCGCGCCCGAATCAAGTGCCGCGATGTGATCCTGTTCCTTCTGACTGGCGGTCAGCACCACGATGGGAATGACCTGCAACGTCATGTCGCTCTTCAATCGTCGGCAAACTTCCAGCCCCGATTTGTCCCCGAGATACTGGTCGAGCAGCACGAGATCGGGCGTCATCTCCAGGCAGAGTTGAAACGCCTCCTCCGCGCTCGCCGCGTGACGCACGCTGTAGCCCGCCCCCTCCAGCAAGCACCGGTAGGTGTGTGCCTGGGTGCGACTGTCTTCAACGAGAAGGATGCCACTCATTGTGAGATTGCCGATTTTCGTTTTTTGATTTTCGATTTGTTTGATGCGGTGAACATCCGGGGCAGCGGGGCTTCCGATTCTGGTCTTCAATCGAAAATCAAAAATCAAAAACCACCAATTCTGCCCGCCGCCTTCATCATTACGCGGACGATTTCCGAGGGACTCAGCTCTTGGTTCGCCGCTCCCAGTTCTTTCGCGCACTTGGGCATGCCCCAGATCAACGCGGAAGCTTCGTCTTGGATGACCGTGTGGCCCCCTGCCTGTTTGAGAGCCAACAAGCCGCTGGCACCGTCGTCGCCCATGCCGGTCAGCAGGATTCCCAGCGACGACGTCGCCGCATGTCGGCTCAGCGAATCGAACAGCACGTTGGCCGAGGGGCAATGGATGTCGTCCGCTTTACGGAGCGGCAGTTCGATCCGCACGCGATTTGCCAAAGCCAGATGCCTGCCGCCGGGAGCCAGCCAGATGCCCGGCTCCAACCGCGCGCCGTCCGTGGCCAGGCGTGTGGGATGTCCGGTCATGTCTCCCAGCCATCGCGCAAAGCCCTCGACGAAACCTTCCGAAATATGCTGCACCAACAGCACCGGCAACGGAAACGGCTTGGGCAGAGCCGAGAAGATCTGCAGCAACACCGGCGGCCCGCCGGTCGATGTTGCGACGCCAATGACTTCCACGTTGCCAACGGCCGCCAATTTCGTCGAGGCCATTGTCGCCGCCCGAGGTGTCACAGGCGAAGACCGGCGGAGCACGACCGCCTGTGAGGCGGCGACCAACTCCTCGCGCAGTTGCGGAGCGATCTTTTGCAGATGCAGCAGCACGGCCCCCTGAGGTTTTTCGATGACCGAGACTGCCCCGGCCGCAATGGCCTTCATGGCCAGATCGACGTCCTGCTTCCGCAGCGTCGCGCTGGCCACCACAATCGGCACCGGGCACACGCGCATGATCTCGCGCGTCGCTTCGATGCCGCCCATCCCCGGCATGTGTATGTCCATCAGCACCACATCGGGGACATGCTTCTGCACCAGACGAATCGCGTCCTCCCCCGTCGCGGCTTCGGCCACGACCGTGAATGCGCCATCCTCGGCAAACAACCGCCGGAAGATTTCCCGCTGCGTCACGGAGTCGTCAACGATGAGAATGCGGATCATGGGAATCTCGGTTTCATGATTTTTAATTGTCGCAGTCAATCGAACCTGTTTTTACTCCGAAGGAGTTAAGACAAACGCGAGTCCTCCGAACTTGGAACCATTGTTCCTCGGTATTTCGCTTCGCCCGTCACACCCATTGTTCAACAATCTGCAACAGCCCTTCTCCTTCAAACGTGGACTTGATGACGTACGCATCGGCCCCCGCTTCCATGCCTTCGCGGCGGTGTTCTTCTTTTTCCCGGCCGGTCACGAGAATCACTGGCAGATTGTACTTGGACTTGATTTGTCGAGTGAGATCGAAGCCGTTCAAACGCGGCATTTCGACGTCGCTGACGACGAGATGCACCGACTGCGATCGCAGGCGTTCCAGGGCGTCCATACCATCGGTCGCGGTCACGACGGAATAGCCGGCCGCCGTGAACACATTGCGCATGATCGCACGCGTCGTGGGCGAATCATCGACCACCATGATTCGCCGGGCCTGCTTGGGTTCGGTGTGTGACGCCGTCGTCGTGTGGCCACCCGCAGTCAAGGCGGTGCTGGCCAAGTCCAGTAGAAGCTGCACCGACCCATCCGCGCGGATGGTGGCTCCCAAAACGCCAGGCAGGCCGTTCAGCGGGAAGCCCAGCGGCTTGAGCAACACTTCGGATTCGTCCTCCAAGTCATCCACAGCCACGACAATCCGACTGTTCGCCTGGGCGATCAACAGATATGGCCACGACTCGGCATTTGTTGTCGGACGCGAAGACAGCAGGCCCAGCAGTTCGGCGAGATGTGCCCAGCGCAATGGCTCGCCATTGAGGTTCAGGACCAGTCCCCCTTCCAGTTCTCGCAGATCTTTGCGAGCCGCGCGCCCCGTGCGGACCACCATCGAACTGGGAATGCCGAACGTCTGGCCTCCGGTCATCACCGTGAGCACCCGGATCGTCGAAATCGTCACCGGCACGGTGATGACAAACGTCGTGCCCGCGCGCGAACTGCTGTCGAGAGTCACGGTCCCTTGCAATCGGCGGACGGTGTCGGCGACGACATCCAATCCGACGCCGCGGCCCGAGACATCGCCCGCCGTTGCAGTGGTGAAACCCGGCCGGAACAGGTACGGAATCAAGTCCCGTTCCGAGAGGTTCGGCAATTCGTCGTCGGCGACTTCTCCGCTGTTGCGCAGCCGCGCGCGGATCCGTTCGTAATCAACGCCGCGTCCATCGTCGGTCAGAGTGATCCGCACGACAGAGCCTTGCTGTTGCGCGAGAATGCGAATCACCCCTTCGTCCGATTTGCCGGCCGCTCGCCGCGCTTCGGACGTTTCCAGACCGTGATCGGCGGCGTTGCGAATCAAATGCAGCAGCGGATCTTTGAGCGCTTCGATCACGGCCTTGTCGAGCAAAATCTGTCCCACATCCACTTCGTAGCGAATCCGCTTGCCCAGCGATTGCGAAAGATCGCGCACGGCTCGGCGCAGCGACTCGGTCAGCATCAGCAACGGCAACAGGCGCGCCTGGCGAATGTCCGCCTGCAGACTCTCCATCAGCAGTTCCTCGCCGACACGCCGATTGTGAACGTCGCTGGCGATGCGTCGCACCTGATCCAAAGCAAACTCGAAGGCTTGTCCATGATCCGCCGGCGATTGATGCGAGCAGTCGCGAACCGCCGCATCCAAATGCTCGACCAAGTCCGCCAACCGGCCCTGCACGGCCTCCGTCGATCGCTGAGCGATGCGGACCTCACCCGCGAGGTTCATCATCCGGTCCAAACGCTCGGAGGTCACGCGGACGGTGAAGCTCTCGTCAGGGGGATTTTCGATTTTTGTTTTTTGATTTTCGATTGGTGGCAACGCGGGTTCGCGCGTGTTCTGGCTAGCGGGCGTCAGCCCGATGTCATGTATCTTGAGCGGAATGGCGCTAGCCACCGGTGTTGTAGAAGACGATTCCGGAGGCAAGACACCGGCGGCTAGCGCCGTGCCGCTCACTTGCTTGGTGACAGGAGCCGGAGTCTCGTCTCGGCCCGCCTGTTGCCACGACTCGAACGCGGCCCGCACTTGATCGAGTTGTGACAGACCCTGGTTGATGCGCTCGGGATTCGTCTCGTCCGGTGAGGTGCGGAGCGAGTCCAACAGGTCTTCGAGTACTTGCGCCGCCGCCTTGAGCGACAACAATCCGACCGCCTTGGCGTCCCCCTTGAGGCTGTGAGCGTGCCGAAACAAGTTGTCGATCAAGCTCCGTCGCGTCGCCACCGAAGCCGCCTCCAAATCGAGAAAGCCCTTTTCGAGAGCACCCAAGTGCTCGCGAGCCTCTTCACGAAAGATGTCAAACACGGATTCGGACATTTGTGATTTGTGATTTGTGATTTTCGATTTTCGATTTCAATTTCAGATTGGTCCGGTGCCCGTTTGCTGACCGGTTTTTCAATCGAAAATCCAAAATCGAAAATCGCAAATCTCCTAAAACGTTGCCATCGTCTGATCCAACCGCTTGATCTGTTCGTCGATGGACACAATCGCCTTCCGGGTTTGCTCGGCCGAGGCCAGCGACTCTTTCGAGGCCGAGTCGATCTCGGTGATGCTGCTGACCA
>JANMLE010001822.1:0-4466 GCA_031372385.1 Planctomycetota bacterium
AGAACTGCGGCTCGGTCATGTCGAGCGACAAGCCATGCAGCTTGGGGTACGGCTTGAGGAATTCGAGGGGTTCATTTGGCAATGTGACAACCGAGACCTTCACGTCGGACTCCTTGCCCGGTTCGAGGCTCACGCCGGTGAACGTGACGAAGTGGCGATACGGACGCAGGCGGAATTCGTAGCGGGCGAGCGGCTTTGTTTCTGAAGAGGCTAAACCCCAGCGCTCTGGATTGATGTTGGCGTCTTCTGTGCTGTGGCGTTCCCACATGGTGACCCATTGGTGTTTGCCATCCTGGTCGATGCCGCGAATCTCGAAGGCGTAGAGGGATGACGCCTTCTTCGGCTGATTCAGGACGACGGCGAGTTTGTTCGGGGCGCGGTCGTGCGGTTCGACTCGTTCGATACGGACCTGCTCGTAGCTGGACCGATAGAGATCATCGTCGGTCAGCGGGTTGAGAACCTTTCCTTCCGGACTGATTTGCAGCCACTTGCCCCACGGCTCGTCGGTCAGGCCGATTCGCATCTCACCATCGGGGATGCTCCACTTGGCACCGGGCGACGGTTCGCCGCGCCGTCGCGTAGAGAGACGCAACTCATACGGTTCCTTGAGCGGCCAGTGATGGTGGCTGACTCCGTTCGTCGCCAAATCGTAACTGAGCGACGGCTGCGCCTTCAGCCCATGAAACCGCACGAGCAAGTCGATAGCTTCCGCATCCGGTTCAGGATGCGGCCCATTTTCGACATAGGCTTCCGACGTGTTCTTGCTGTGCAGCGTTATCGTCGCAGGCCAGTACCCGACATCCCCCAGCGGCAACCCATCCGGCTTCCATCCGTCTTTCGCCGGAGTGGTGTTCTTCGTGATGCCGACGAACTCGACCTTCAGGCCGTTCGGCAATTCCGCGACATACGACTCTGCTTTCGTCGATGCTGCGGTCATGTCCTTGGAGTCGGCTTTTGCGTCGTCGGCTCTCGGTGTGGCGATGTCACTCGGCGACTCTATGCCTGCGGATTTGTTGTCATCCGACGCAGACGGCTGCTGATTGGACGCTCCGATTTGAATTGTTGCGAAGAATCCAATCAGGGGCAGGCAGATCGCAACCAGCACAACGCGCGGGCTGAGCCTCAACGCGGGAGATGATGACTCCCCGAGCAGCCGTGCGATCCGTTGCCTCAGTGTGGACGGTCGGTCTCCCGTGGCGAAGAGGCTGACGGCGGTGAACGACCAGCGCTGAGTGTGGCCGCGCTGTTGCTCGGCCTCGCGGCTGAGTTCGGCCACGCGGAGGAGGGACGCCGCATAGTCGAGCGGCACGGCTCCGCAGGCGACGACCAGATCGTCGCAGCAGTGTTCGCGTTCGTCCCGGATGCGGCGCGACACCCACCAGACCGCGGGATGAAAGAAGAGGACCGACTCAATCACGCACTGCATCAGGTTGACGAGGTGATCGCTGCGCCGCAGATGAGCCAGCTCGTGAGCCAGCACCGATTCCATCTGCTCCGGCGACAAGCCGCTGGTCAGCGTGAGCGGCAACAAGATCATCGGCTTCAAGATGCCGAGCACCGTCGGCACGGCAACCCGCTCGCAGTAGGCCAGCGCCGGGACAAGCTTCATTCCCAACGCATCGGCCTGGCGCTGCAAGGCATCGAGCAGCGGGCGTTCGGTGATGATCGCCGCCCGGTTCCTCAATCTCCGTCCGCCCCACAGGCCGAGCGACAATCGCAGCCCCATCAGCGCGACGCCGGTCAGGTAGAGACTCGTCAGGAGCGGCGCGTAGTCCCGCCACCACGCTGATTCGCGCGGCGTCTCGGCAACTGGTGGCAGGCTCTGTGCAGAAGAATTGTGAGTCGCCTGAACTGCGTCGACCGGCAGCGTCGCTTCATGCTTCAGACCACCCGCCTGACCGGACTCGTCCGACATCGACGGGGCGTTCGCCGGTGGTTCGGACGCAATGGGGCTCGCGTCCATTCCGTGCTGCAGGGCGGGTGGCGGCATCGGTGGCGCGGGCTGCCGGGTCTCGGCAACAACCGGCGCGGCGGTTGGCAGCGAATGCAATGCGACCAACGTGACAAAGGGACTGACCGCCATCGCCACCAGTGCCGCCAACCAGACGCGATACCGCGCCTTCGCCGTCCGCTGCCGCCTCACTGCGATGGCGGCCACGACGGCGATCAGCGTCCCGATCCACAGGAAGTGCCCGAACGACAGAACCAACGCGGCACACAGGTCTCGCGAGAACAGGCTGTTCATGGCTGGCTTTCGTTTGCGGGGGCGAACTGGTCGTGGATGTTTCGGTGACGGCGGTTGGATTGGGACTGATCGGATTGATGGAACCAAGGGGACTGATGGGAAGAATGGGACTCATGGGATTGAAGACGACTGCGCAGATTTCCGTGAATCACATTCTTCCCATTCGTCGCATCAGTCCCATTGCTTCGGTCGCACCTCAATTGGATCGCTGCGCAACAACTTCCGGAAACTATGACGCTTCGCCCTTCTCGCGGGCCTTGCGATTGATGAGCAGCCGGATCTGTTTGAGTTCGTCGTCGTCGAGGTCGGAAGTCTCCAGCAGATGCTGCATCACAGCGGTCGTCGATCCGCCGAAGACGCGGTCGACGATGTCTTGCAGCATGTTCTTGGACGCCTTCTGCTCGTGGTAAAGAGCCCGGTAGACGAAGCTCCGTCCGTCTTTGACGCGTGCGACGTAACCCTTGCCGGTCATGATCGTCATCACGGTCATGACCGTCGTGTAGGCGAGATCCCGCACGGAGGCGAGTTCGTCGCGCACCTGCCGCACCGTGGCGGAGCCGATCCGCCAGAGGACTTTCAGGATCTCCAGTTCCAATTCCGTCGGATGCTTGGATGCCGGTCGGGACATGTCGCGGCCTTGTCGTGAGGGGACTCGTGCGTCGCCGAAGTACTAATTCGTTAGCAGTGTATCGGAAGTCCCGGCAGTGTCAATCTAATTCTGTAGTAGGTCCGGGCGAGGGTCGGACGAGTGTGATGTCGGGCATCCCCACCCGTTCGACCGCCCCCGTCGATCGCGCTCCTTTAGGTTCGCGCGGACCAAAACGAGTTCCGCGCGAATCAAAAGGAGCGCGAATGAGTAGCGGGGAGCTGTGACACGGGGCCGTGGCCGGGAGATACCGCCTGCATCACGACCCCAGCCACACGAACTCGATTTCGAGAGCTAATTCGAACCGATTCCTAACCATCCTGGCGAACGTCCCGCACCGCGATCTGTTCGGCCAAGTCGTCGGCCGATTCCAGCCCGGTGATCGGGATCGGAACGCATTCTTCCAAGTTCCGGAACCAGGTGTGCTGCCGCTTGGCGAACTGCCGGGTTCGTGTCTGGATCAGACTGATGAGTTCCGCGGGCGGATCGGCATCGACCGGCGGAGACGCGGCTTCGAGCCAGTCGATCACTTCCTTGTATCCCAGTGCCTGTCGCGCGGTGTGGCTGAGCGGTCGCGGCGACTGCGTCAGCCGTCGCACTTCGTTCAGCAGTCCCAGTTCGAACATCTGTGCGACTCGTTCATTGACCCGCTGATACAGCCAGTCTCGGGGAGGAGACAACCAGTAGACGTGCAGCGTCCGCTCGTGCGGCGGCCGCGGGGGTTGTGCGTGCTGGGCTGACATCGGCTGGCCGGTCAGCCGATAGACTTCGATCGCACGGATCACTCGCCGGACATCGCGGGGATGCAGGCGCGCGGCGGTCGGGGGATCGACGCGCTCAAGTTCCGCGTGCAACGCCGCGTGGCCGTCGCGCTGAAGCTGTTCTTCGAGTTCACGGCGCAGCGTCCAGTCGGCGGCGGGGCCGGCGAACAGGCCCCGCAGCACGCCGCGCAGATACAAGCCGGTGCCGCCGACAAACAGCGGTCGACACCCGCGCGACACGATCTGGCGGCAGGCCGATTCGGCGGCGGACAGATAATCGGCCAGACTGCATTCCTCGTGGGGATCGAGCACATCGACCAGATGATGCGGCACTCGCGACCGTTCCTCGAACGAGGGCTTCGCAGTGCCAATGTCCATCCCGCGGTAGAGCGTCATCGAGTCGAGCGCGACGATCTCCGCGTTCAGGCGCGCGGCGAGTGACAGCGACAGCGCAGTCTTGCCGCAGGCGGTCGGCCCGCACAGGAACCAGCATTGGGACAGCAATTCAGCGGAAAACGGCACGGCGGGATATCCAGGAATGCCGGGCGAGGGAGAACGTCATCGGTCGGCGTGTGATCGAAGGGCGACGCGGTCGCGGTGGAAACGGGAACTCGGCCGCAGGCAGGATGGTGCAGTCGCCAATTGGTGGTCTGCTCCGGACAGAGCCTGTTCTGGTCCCCTCGCCCCACGCTTTGGTGGGGAGAGGGTTAGGGTGAGGGGTCTTCGCTTCAGTGGCAGGCGTGCTCTGTTGGGACTCGCCCCTCACCCTAACCCTCTTATCCGCTGTTTTCGTTTCACCCAAGACAGGCTGGGG
>JANMLE010001861.1:0-4294 GCA_031372385.1 Planctomycetota bacterium
GCCGCTACGTAATCATTCTTAAGGACTTCTTCTCGCCCCTCGCCCCTCCTCCCTCGCCCCTCCTCCCCCAATCGCCGCACGCAGTTTTCGACCATCACGACCGAACTATCGACGATCATGCCGAAGTCGAGCGCGCCCAGACTCAGCAGGCTGGCCGCGATGCCGACCTGCAACATGCCGGAGAACGCACACAGCATCGACAACGGAATCGCCAGTGCGACGATGGATGCCGCGCGCAAGTTGCCCAAGAACAAGAACAACACGGTGACGACGAGCAACCCGCCCTCGAAGAGATTGCGGCGCACGGTGTCGATGACGTGATCGATCAGTTCTGTGCGGTCGTAAACCGGAACGATCTCGATGCCCGCCGGCAGCGTCTTCATCACATCGTCGAGCTTGGCTTTCATCTTCCGTGTGACGACATGGCTGTTCTCGCCCATCAACATGAAGCCCAGTCCGAGGACCACCTCGCCCTGACCGTTCGCAGTGACCGCTCCCCGACGAATCTCGTGCCCGATCTGAACATCGGCGACATCCTTGACGCGGATCGGCACTCCGTCCAGCGCGGTAATGACAATGTTCCGAATTTGCTCGACGTTCACGGTCCGGCCAAGTCCATGCACCAGTTGCATCTGACTGCCGATGGTGATGTTTCCGCCGCCGACGTTGCGGTTGTTCTTCTCGACCGCCGTGACGACTGCGTCGAACGTGAGCCCATGCTTGATCAGCCGCTGCGGGTCGATGCGGACCTGGTACTGCTTCTCGAATCCGCCCCAACTGTTGATTTCGGCCGTGCCGGACACCGTCCGCATGGCTGGCTTGATGACCCAGTCGTGAACGGTGCGAACTTCCGTCATTCGTTGTTGTTGACGTTCGGGCGACAAGCCCGAGATGTCCTCGGTGGGCTTCACCACGTAATGAAACACCTCGCCCAAGCCGGTCGAAACCGGTCCCATCTTCGGCCGCGCGATTCCAACGGGGAGTTCCACGGTCGTCAGCCGCTCGTTGATGAGTTGTCGAGCGAAGTAGATGTCGGTGCCGTCCTTGAACACGACGGTCAACTGAGACAGCCCGAACTTGGACACCGACCGCAGCGCCTCCAACCCGCGCATTCCGCTGAGCGCTTGTTCGAGGGGAAACGTGATCTGCCGCTCGACCTCTTCCGGTCCCAGCGACGGTGCCACGGTGTTGATCTGCACCATCACGGGCGTCGTGTCCGGAAAGGCGTCGATATCGAGATGCCCGACTGACACCACGCCGATGGCCGCACTCGCCAGTGCCAGCAGGATCACCACCATGCGATATCGCAGAGAAAAATCAATCAGCCAGTTGAGCATGTCTCTCTCGTTCAGTCTGTCAGTTTCCGGTCAGGCTGCTTTCTTGCGCCGTCCCGGCTTCAATTCGATTTGAAACTCGCGGGCGATCCGCAGAAGGGTGTGTTCGCAGATCGGGACCGGAGAGATTACCTTCGTGCCCCGAATGCCATGTTCGCGGATCAAATCCGCCAACTGCCTTCGAATCGGTTCTTCAAATGTGGGCGGTCGCCCCCAACGCGGTCGCATGGCGAAGCCTCCTTGATTTCGATTCCCTGGTGAGATGCTGCGATCGCGGCCTGGCGCAGTCAGTGCCCACACATGCAGCCCGCGCCGAGGCTCCCCTTGAGCAGTTCCACTCGCAGAGCTTCACTTCCCTTCGTGGCGATGACTTCGCCCGGCAGCAGTCCCGCTATCACTTCCGTGAACTCGCCCGTCTTCACGCCCAGTCGGACCTTGCGGACGTGGAACAGCTTGGGGGCATCCTGCTTCAGAAAATCTTTGTTGCGCACGAACACGATTTGACAGCAGCCGTCCCAATGCACCGCGTCGTTGGGCACGACGACGGCATTTGGTGTCTCTCGCAACACGACACGACCGGTCCCGAACGTCATTGATTTGATTGGCCCCGATTCGTTCCTGACCTGCACTCGCACCTTCAGCGTGCGCGTCTTCTCGTCAATGGAATCGGCAATCCAATCGATTTGTTCTTCCAACTCGATGTCGGCACCGTCCGGTTGGAATAACATTTTCTGACCGAGCTTCACGTACTGGATCTCTTGCTGTGGAATATCGACGGTGATCCACAACCGACTGCGATCCGCGACGGTGAAGAGTCGCGTCGTCGTGTCCACAACCTCGCCCCTGACAGCATCCGTCTCGATGACCACCCCATCGACAGGGGACTTGACCGGGATCAGATTGGAACTGGCGGTCGCCATGTCGAGTTTGGCCACCGCATCGGTGGGGATGCCGATGAACTTCAATTGCCGCAAGACAACAGTCAAGTCTGTCTTCGCGAACTGTTCGGCCTGTACTGGCAAGCCCAGGTTGACGAGAGCCTCTTGCGTGGCAAGCACGCGAATCTCAGCCTCTTGCAGCGCCGCTTCCGCATCCAGAATCTGACGTGCCGGCACCGCCCCGGAACTCGCCAGCGGCGCGAGTCGCTCGACAATGCTCTTCTTGAGGCGCATGTCCGACAGCGACTTCAGGAACTCGCCTTTGGCCTTGCCGACTTCCAAGGCATCCACCAAGAGCAGTACATCGCCCGCTTTCACTTGGTCACCAATCTTCTTCTCGACGCGCCAAATCGTCCCCGGCACCCGGCTGGACAGATGAGCAGTGCGAGTTGGATCGAACATGATCTCGCCGTTACCCAGGATGGTCTCGACGACGGCCTGCTCGGATGCGATGTCGATCTCGACGCCGGTCTTCTCCAGAGACTCCACGGAGGGAACCTGAATGACTCGCTCGTGCATTTTGCACTTGCTGTTGTTCGCCTGACGCGGTCGAACCTTCAGTGCCTCGTCCACCGCCGCCAGCCGCTCATCCGATACTTCGAGCGTTGTGGTCAACTGCGCGACTTCCGGGTGTTCCAAGGGACACTCGGCGACACCATGCACCTTGCACCAGCCGAATCCCTTTGGCTTCTTGAGACCGGCTGCTTTGCACTCGACGCAAACGGATTCCGGCACACCGTGCTCCGAACACCAATCGGCGTCTCGTTTCGCTTCGCCGCCGGAGAGTGCGGAGAACTTTTCCAGCTTCCAGTCGTGGTGATGACCCCACCATGCCACGGCGGCAAGCCCCGAGAGGACGACAATCGTCGGAATCGAATTGAGACACCAGCCGATGACGCCCTGGAGACCCGTCGGGCGAGCGTGTTCGGCGTAGGGCGGCATTGGAGTTTGTGGAGGCGCGCCGCTCCCCACAGTCGTCAAAGTTTGGGACATGATGCACTCTCTCTTGGGAAAACACGCAGGGAAACGCGAAACGGCGAGCACACCAAAACAAGGTAATGCTCAAGCCAACTCGCAACCTGGGGCAGCAGCGTTCACGAATCCTCGGCCGAAATACACCGCCAGCGCGGGTCAAGCCGAGAAACGCTGCAAAGAGAGCGGATCAACAACGAATAACTGTCGTTGCGATCACAGTGAGATGTGGCGAGAAATCAAGTGAGGGACGCCAATAAAATTCGGGCGTCAAATCCTCGCGGGAGACGAATTGCTTCGGCAACTCGAACGATGCCAGGAACGGAACAAGACCGGCTCCCCCAAACGACCGGGTCGAATCTTCCACAGGCAGAACAGTGGCTGGCGAGGCCGGGGCGATCACGAGGCAGTCGTAACCATTGCACTTTCCGGCAAGTTCCAAACCAGCAGCCGACTCGGAACGCGACGCAATCGCTGAGTGCTCGCAGCCACAGGAGGCCCCACAGGAACCCTTCGCTGTGGATGTTTCTACGGTGGACGATCGGCCGTGAGCGTCGAGTTGCTTTGGACAGACGAAGCACAACGAACCATCGGGGCAGATGCAACTTGGTCGAACTCCACCAGCGATCACCGTCAGGAGCATCAGCCCCCACGTGATGACGATTCGCGGTAGATGTCGAACGCAGGTCATTGTCTCGATCCATTGCGACAGCAGAAACGACCAGTCCAAGGCATTACTCATCGGACAAGCTACGTCATCAACTTGTCAAAAGTTGGAAAACTTGCCAATGGGCATTGATGCTCAAGTTGCATCGCGGGGGCAGCCTAGCCTCGCTTCCAGACTGAAGCAAGGGCAATCTGGTTGATTCAGAAACAGATTGACCTCGCAATTCGTGACAAGGCTGGGTGGCCCGGCTGGGGCCGCTTTTGAAGTTGAAGCGTGCCACTGCTTCGGCGCAGGTCATTGTCTCGATCCATTGCGACAGCAGAAACGACCAGTCCAAGGCATTACTCATCGGACAAGCTACGTCATCAACTTGTCAAAAGTTG
>JANMLE010001865.1:0-3036 GCA_031372385.1 Planctomycetota bacterium
GCGCCGGACGATTTCCCCCTTGAGCGCATACAACCGCTCTTCGTTCCAGACGGTCAGTTCGATGAACGGAATCCCCTCGGCCACTTCAATCACGTACGGCAAGGCGAACGGACTGAAGCCTTGGAAGCCGAGTGCCGTGACGGGGGCTGACGATCGGACGTGGCCCCGGCTTTGGCCGCCCGAATAGGTCAGCGAGTGCTTGATCGCATGCACGCCCCAGCCTTCCTGGTACAGCATCTGGTTGATCAGCACACTGCGGATGGTCAGTTCGTGGTTCTCGTGGATCGGGTAGTCCTTCAGGTTCTCATCGCCGCCGTCACCGTCGACCAGCAGTTTCCAGTTGGGATACCGCCCGCGGATTCCGCGGCAGAGCGCGAGTGCCATCGCGGCCGATTGCACGTCGAGCGGTTTGTAGTCCTCCAACACGCGGATCGCGTCATCGACTGACACCGCACTGGCGGGGACTTCAATGCGCTCCAGCAAGTAACCGAGATCGAGTTCATCCAGGAACCGCTGCGCCTGCTTGGCGTCCTCACCGACCCCGGCGACATCGAGCGTGAACGCCTTCAGCCGCTGCGGTGCCTCGCCCCGCTGGAGCAACAGGTGATACAGCGTGAGCAGCACCGAGCCGCTGTCGATCCCGCCTGAGAACAGGACGCCGATCGGTTCGCGCGGACCGACGCGATCGAGCCACTTGCTCAATTCATTCGCCAGCGCGCCGATGTACGCCCGGCCGATTTCGTCGAGATCCGTCGTCAACACGTTGCGCCGCGGGTTGAAGAACCGAGTGTAGGTCGGGCTCGGATCGGGACAGCCGACCAGAGCCAACTCGGTCAAATGGTGCGCCGGCACCATCCGCGTGTAACTCGGATGGAACTGTCCGTCGAGTCCCTCTGTCTTCAACCAGTCGCGGATCGCATCGATCCGCTCGGCGATCACGAGCACCGGCCGGCATGCTGCTTGGCGATGAAGTACCGCAGCGGACGGCCGATCGACCGCGCCATCCGCACGATCTTGCCCGACTTGTGAATCAGGGCGAACTGTCCGTCGATCTGCCGCACCTGTTCGGGATCGCCCGACGCCACTTTGGCCAGGGCTTCCTCCGGCGTCATGTTCAAAAACACGTTGCCGTTCGGGTCGACCAGATTGATCAGGCGTTCGATGAGCTGAACCGGTTGCATGTCGGATTTCCTGCGAGAGCGGAGGACGGGGCGGGTTCCCTACGCGGGTAGGATGCCCGATCTGGGCGCGAACCTCAACGATCTTCGCTGCCCGCGGGGTGCCCTATGCGCGCAGCGTCGCCCCGAGTTGCGTCTCGCAGGCCGCGATGACCGATTGTTGGGCGGCCTCGACCTCGTCGCTGGTCAACGTTCGTTCCGGCGAGCGGTACATCAGCGTGACGAGGTAACTCTTCTTCCCCTCGGGAATCTGCTTGCCGCGGTATTGGCCGCCGAAGCCGATCGACTCCAGCAGCGGACCGGCTGCTCCACGGACGACCGTGTTAAGTTCATTCCACGTCACCGGATCATCCAGCACGAAGTTCAGGTCGCGCGAAGAACTCTGGTACGACGGCAACGGCTTGAACTTCGGCACCAGGTCGGCGACGGACTCCAACACCGACAGATCGAGCTCGGCGATCGTCACCGCGTCGCGCAAGTCGAGTTGATCGGCAACCGATCGGTCGAGTTCTCCGAGCCAACCCCAGAACTGGCCGTTCAGCAACACCTCGGCACCGCGTCCCTCGGTGAACTGCACGATCGACGAGGGCCGCGCGATCACCTGGGCCGAAGGATTGAGACGCGCTGCCAACTCCTCGACGACCCCCTTCATCTCGGCGAACGATTTGCCGCTCACGAAGCTGACCATCGTCGGCTCCGACTGCGCGTGCGGCAGCGATTTGTCGGCGGACAAGTGGACGGTCGCGATCTCGAACAGTTGCGCCCCGAACGTCCCGCGCCGTTCATTGGCCCGGCGCGAACCGAGCAGGCTCGGGACCAGTGATTGCCGCAGCAGGCTCGTCTCGCGAAAGTCCGAGTGGTCGATCGCCAGCGGCGGCACATCACCGCGCGGCCGGAACAAGCCGTGTTCGCGCTCGCTGACCAGCGACACCGTGATCGCCTCGTAGAACCCCGCGCCGGTCAGCGTGGAGCGCACGCGGTCGACGACGCGATCGCGATGTGACTTGTGGCTCAAACACAGCGGCACCGTGACGTTCGACGGCAGCTTGTCATAGCCGTGAATGCGGGCCACCTCTTCGATCAGATCGATCTCACGCGACAGATCCCGGCGGTTCGAAGGCGGAACAAACGTCGCCGCGACCCCGGAGGATGTGTACTCCTGCTCGTCCGCCTTCGACGCGCCCGTTTCAACGCGCGTCAGCCCCAAAGCCATCAAGATCCTTACCGCCTCGTCGCGGGGAATCTCAATCCCCAGGATGCGCCGAATCTGCGCGAACCGCAGCGTAATCGGCGCACATTCCGTCGGCGGTCGAGTCCCCGCGAAGACCGATCCCTCGAGCAGTTCGCCTCCCGCCAATTCCAGAATCAGTTCGCAACAGCGGCGGCTGGCCCAGTCGGGACCGAGTGGATCGAGTGCCCGTTCGAAGCGGTACGACGAATCGCTGTGCAGCTTCAGTCGGCGCGATGTGTTGCGGATAGAGAGCGGCGCAAACAGGGCCGCTTCGATGAGCACATTCTTCGTCGACGCGATGATCTCCGTCTCGGCCCCCCCCATGACACCGGCCAGCGCCACCGGATGATCGGCATCCGCGATGACGCACATGTCGGGAGCCAGCACGTATTCCTTGTGATCGATCGCCTGCAGCTTCTCCCCCGCCCTTGCCCGCCGCACGACAATCCGTTGGCCGTGCAGTTTGTCCATGTCGAACGCATGCAACGGCTGACCGCATTCCATCAGCACGTAATTGGTGATGTCGACAATGTTGTTGACGCACGCGATGCCGACCGTTTCCAGACGACGCTGCATCCACGCGGGACTCGGCCCCACCTTCACACCCCGGATGACGCGGGCATGGTA
>JANMLE010000914.1:0-2416 GCA_031372385.1 Planctomycetota bacterium
CTATCCTTCGAAGGCCGCGTTGACTCCACTGGCGAATCACAAGGGCTACGGCATCGCGCTGTTGATCGAAACACTGAGCGGCCTGTTGACCGGTGCGCAGGTCACGTGGCAGGTCGGAAGCTGGATCTGGGGTGACGCCACTCAGCCGACCGGTCACGGCGCGGCGTTCATCGCGATCGACATCGCCGCGATGGGTCCGCGCGACGTGTTCGAAGCCCGGATCACAAACCTGATCTCCGAGATCCACGACGCACCGCCCGCGGACGGTGTCGAACGGGTGCTCGTCCCGCACGAACGCGAATGGAACCTGCGCCGAAAGGCTTTGGTCGAAGGAATCGACCTGCCGTCCGACGTGGTGGGCAAACTGGCCGGGTTGGCGGACGATGTCGACCTGCATCCGCAATGGCTCAACCAATGACAGATGACAAACAACAAATGACAAATGACAAATCCCATTCCGACAAGACTGACGTCATTTGTCATTGGTCATTTGCTATTTGTTATTTGTTATTTGTTATTGAAGAGCAATCAGTACCAAATCAGTTTCGTCAGGAGAATGGCATGGTTTCCTTACGCTCGCTGTTGATTGGATTGGTTCTGTTCGTGTCTGTGCAAACCGTCGAGGCGCAGGTTTCGTCGGACTCGGTCAAAGATCTGACGTTGCTCGTCGCACCCGACCGGCCGTGTGTCTGGCCTGTCGGGATGACACAGCACATCGTCGTCCCGAGCCGGACGTTCGGTCCCGGAGCGTACCACCGCGACCTGATCTTCATCGACGAGCACACGGGAACGCAGTGGGATGCCCCGGCTCACTTTGTCCCGCCGCCCGATTCCGGTCTGCCCGGCGCGGGGCCGATGGGGGCGATCACGGGTGAGAAAGTTCCGGCGTGGCAGTTCTGCGGCGAAGCGTGCGTGATCGACATCCGTGCCCACATTGACGAAGCCCCCGATGGCGAGAGTTACCTGATCCGCCCCGAGATCGTGCAGGCGTGGGAGAAGCAGCACCGTCCCCTGAAGTTCGGTGACGTCGTGCTGTTCCGCAGTGATTACTCGGACAAGTACTACCAGCCGTTCCCGGCGGGGGAACGTTTCGTCACGACCGCGCTTCGCAAAGAGACGCCGGGCTGGCCGGCACCGACTCCGGAGACAATGGAGTATCTCGGTTCCAAAGGGGTGAAAACGCTGGGACTCGACGGGGCCAGCATGGGGCCGCTTCCCAACCTGGCGGTGGCCACGCATCAGGCGGGCGGGAAGCTCGGCATGATCTGGACCGAGTGTTCGACGAACCTCGGTTCGCTGCCGACGACGGGTGCCTTCACCGCGCTGTTGGCGGCCAAGCATGCGGGGGGATCGGGTGGTGAATGCCGCGGCATCGGCATCACCGAGCCGAAACTCGCGGCCCGGTTGATTGAGAGCACCCGGAACAAGCGCGTCGCCGATCTGTCGGTCACGCTGGACGAAGACTATCCCGTCACGTGGCCGGGCTACGGTCCGGGGGACGAGGCGAGTCGCTACGTCTCCAAGACGCTGAATGCCTTCAGCAAGGCGCGCGGTCCCTATTTCGCCAAGACGCACATGCTCGACGGTCAGGCGGGGACGCACGTCGTCCTGCCGAGTTACTCGCTGCCGCCGACTGGGTTCGACAACAGTCGCTATTCGGCCGACGTTCAAGCCGTGCTGAAGAAGTACGAGGCGAAGTTCGGTCCGCGCGGTCACAGCGCGATGACACTCGACCAGGCACCGTTGAGCCAGATGCTGGGCGAGGCGCATGTCGTCGATGTCCGGAAACTGGTCGGCTCGACGAAACCGGCCGACTGGCCCGCGTCGCCCGTCATCACGTTGGAATACCTCCAGCAGCACGATGCCTCACGGCCGTTCCGGTCTGGCGAAGTTGTCATCTTCTTCTCGGGCTATTCGGACGCGCACTTCAAACCGCTGCCTGAAGCTCCCGAGTTGGACGGTCTGTTTGCCGCACCGCTCGCGGGGAAATCGGAAGCGTGGCCGGCCCCGACCGCCGAGGCCATCGCGTACCTCGCCGACAAGGGAGTGCGCTGCATCGGCACCGACGGCCCGACGCTCGGTGGCGTCAACCGCGAGAATGCGCTGATCGTCAACTGGCTGGCCGCCAACAAGGGCATTCTGACCGTCGAGTTCCTAACCAACGTCGGAGCGATTCATGACAAGCCAGCCTATTTCCTGTTCGCCCCAATCAAGGTCCAGGGAACCCGCGGAGGATACGGCCGGGCGCTGGCGCTGTACTGAGTTCCATGTCAGGATTTCATCTCAGGTGAGCCGGGTGCCGTCAGGCCCCGGACTTGGCCTGTCAAACCTACGAAGAGTCCGGAGCCTGACGGCACCCGGCTAACCCCAATACCGTTCAATTAGTCGCAAACGATTTGTATGTGGTCCGTTACTG
>JANMLE010001901.1:0-5681 GCA_031372385.1 Planctomycetota bacterium
CATCGTCTCCTCCTGCCCCTCGACAAACCGAGCCAGAAGCAGTCGATACGCAAACATCTCGAAGTCCCCGCAGTCCTGTACCGGCACGATACTCCAAGCAAGTTCTGGACTATCGTACATGCTCCAGACGTTGCGCTTCCCACAATCTCGCCAGCCATCGGGCACCGTGGCAATGCATCTGCTGACGCTGCAGATTTCTTCCACCGGTGCGGCCCAGGGAAAATATCCCTGCGGAATTTCCGGGTCACGCGACACCAAAGCGGATCGTGTCATACGCCGTTTTGGACAATAGCCAACGAATGTCGAGTTCATCGAAAATCCCACTTCGCAGGAATGACATCGTCGGCTTTGCGGACATTCCCCACCGGCTTTCCGAGCCGGTCGATCTTGTTGACGGCAATTGGCGTCCCGTCAAATAGCCTCACGGTGCCGTCGGCACCCGATGTGGCGATGTACCGTCCGCAGGGGCTGAAGGCGACGCCAAGAACGGCCTGTTGGGAAACGTGCAGTCTCGCAACTTCCTGCGTTGTCACGAGATCCCATATCTTGACGTCACCTTGCTTGGGTTTCGCAATCCTTCCAGCGGCGGAAGCCAATCGTTTTCCATCCGGACTGAACGCGATTCCATAGACACTGCTCAAGTGGCCTCGCAAGTTGTATACCTCTTGCCACATTGTGGTGTCCCAAACACGTACCTCGCCTTGATTGGCCGTAAATCCCCGGGCGTCACCGACACCGGCGGCAAGATGCTTCCCGTCGGGACTGAACGCGATGGCAACGACAGCATCTCGAAATCCTTCCAAGGATTTCGACAGCTCTCCCGTCGCGACATCCCAGATCTCAAGCGTGCCAGGAAGAGGAAATCGATCTGAACCGCTGCCGATCGCCAGTCGCCTGCCATCTGGGCTGAAGGCCACGCAGCATGGCCAGCAGCTCGGTAGCAATGACGGATGCAGGCTATGCACGCTTTTTCCGGTGATAGCATTCAGAAGGCCGACTGGTGCGATGCCATTGGCTGTGGCGAGTAACTTGCCATCGGGACTGAAGCCCGTACCCATTCCTGCCATACTTCCCCCCAACAGCTTGTCCACGCCCTCAACCCGTTTCCCGGATGCAGTGTTCCAAACTGCGCCACCGATGGCGATCTGCAGGCCGTCTGGACTCCACCCCAGCCGCCCATGGGAACTCGGACTGTCCCACTGGATGAGTTCGTTCCCATTTTCCACGTCCCAAACGTAGACCGTGTCCTTCGACTCCGCCGCGATGCGGTTGCCGTCGGGGCTGAACGCCACGCTGTTGATTCGACTCGTTCCCCGAAAAACGGTTCTCGCTTCCTGGTCGGGAAGCGTCCAGAGCTTCACCGTACGGTCCTCGCTTCCGGAAGCAACGCGCCGACCGTCGTGGCTGAATACCGAACTCAAACTAGTCGCTTCCTCTTGTAAGGAAAAAGAATCCTTGCCAGAAGCAATATCCCAAACTTTAACTGTCTGATCCGCACTGCTTGAAACCAACCGCTTCCCATCACGACTGTATGCCAACTGCAAGATCACATTGTCATGGCCTTTTAACGACTTGATGGCATTCCCGGTGGCAAGATCCCACAACTGGATCGTCATTGCCATGGCATTGGAAGGCGGAATGATTCCCCCGGCTGCCAATGTGCTGCCATCGGGGCTAAAGGTGACACAAGTCCAAGGCATACCGTTCGCACGGTGATTCTCTCCTTCGAGTCTGAGGAAGATCTGACCAGTTTCAGGATTCCAGACAAATGCCTCTCCACTGAGAGCAGGGAAAAAACCGTCTTGAGCCACACTAGCCACTCGTTGTCCATCGGGGCTGAATGCGACTCCACTGACTTGGCAAACGTGCCCCTTGAATTCAAGTGTCATTCGAAATGTGGTCGTGTCCCAAATGCGAATGGTCTTGTCTGACGATCCACTGACGATCCGCGCGCCGTCAGGACTGAATGCGACGCTGGTGACTGAACCTTTGTTTCCTGCGAACTCGTGGAGCGGCTGACCAGTCGCCATGTCCCACAACACGAGCTTCGTGTCGCTGCTGCCAGATACCAGACGACTGCCATTCGGGCTGAAAGCAATACTGGTGACTCGAGCGGTGTGTCCCTCCAAGGATCTCAATTCCTTTCCCGTGACGACGTCCCAGACCTTTACAGTCTTGTCGGCACTGGCCGAAGCGAGGAACCGATCATCGGGACTGAACGCCACGGCCGTGACCGCTCCCATGTGTCCGCGCAGTCGGGTCTGTTCCCCGTGGTAGAGGCGCCAGAGGTGATGCCACTCGAATCCGCGGTGGTCTTCCTGTTCGGGGCTTTCGGGAATCACGCTGCGGAGCAACTGGACGACCCGTCCGATCTGGCCCTCCTGTCGAGCACGCTCGGCGAGCGTCATTTGAGACACGTACAAGTAATGACGCGCCCTGAGCCTTTCAGCCTGCGCGTCTTTGAGCGCGACCTCCAGTTGTGTCGAGGCTTCGACAAGTCGGTTGCTGCTAAGATTGAGTTCGGTGTTTTTCTTTTCAAGGTTCTCCTTTGTGGCATTCAATTCGCCATTGCTCGTCTGGAGCTCGTTGTTTTTATTTTCAAGGTCCGCTTTTGCGACATTTAATTGGCCATTGCTCGACTGGAGTTGGTTGTTGCTCTCTTCAAGGTTTTCTTTTGTGACGTTCAAGTGGCTGTTGGCCGTCACGAGGAGTGAGTTGTAATGCTGCCCCACGACAACTCCCACCAGTGCTAACATCGCTGTGACACTCGCAAGGTAGAAAGCCGCCGCGGTCGGCCGACGTCGAACCCACTTCACGCATCGTTCCCAGGCGTTTGTTGGGCGCGCCACAATCGATTCGCCGCGAAGGAAACGCCCCAAGTCGTCCGCCAACAATTGGGCCGTGCCATAACGGCGGTGGGGTTCCTTTTGCAGGCACTTCAGGCAGATCGTTTCCAGGTCGCGGGCGATGCCGGGGTTCAGCAGGCGCGGCGAAGCGGCTTCCACGTGGATCACCTGCTCGATCGTCTTCAGGACCGAGTCGGCTCGGAATGGCGCGCGGCCGGTCAGGCATTCGTAGAGGATCGCGCCCAGCCCATACACATCGCTGCCGGGACCGATCAGTCTGCGCTGGCCTCGCGCTTGTTCGGGGGGCATGTAGCTGGGAGTCCCCACGATCTGGCCGGTGCGCGTGAGATCGCTGTTGCCCTCGACGCGCATGGCCAGACCGAAGTCGGTGATGCGGACCTGATCGTGACTGTCGATCAGAATGTTGGACGGCTTCAGGTCGCGATGCAGTGTCCCCTGCTGGTGTGCGTAGTGGATCGCTTCGGCCATCTGCCGGACGTAAGTCGCAGCCTGCTTCGCGGGCAACAGGTTCTCGCGCAGGATCGCCGACAGGTCGCGGCCCTCGACGTAGTCCATCGAGAAATAGTGAAACCCCTCGTGCTGGCCCACCTCGTGAATCGAGACGATGTTCGGGTGTTGCAGACCGGCCGCTGCTTGTGCTTCGACCTGGAATCGCTGCACGTCCTGCTCGGTGGCCAGTCGCCCGGAGACGATCATCTTCACGGCGACGATGCGTCCCAGCGTGGTTTGGCGGGCCTTGTACACGACTCCCATCCCGCCACGCGCGATCTCCTCCAGCAGTTCATAGTTCCCCACGTAACTGAGTTGTTGACCCGGTCCCACGGCCTGAGCCAGCGCGTTGCCAAAGCCGCGGATCGGCTCGGCCATCTGATTCATCCGGTCCCGCTGGCCGAAGAACTGCCGCAACTCATCGGCCAGTTCCGGATGACGCTCCAGAATCTCACGACGATCCGGCGCGAGGCCGCTTTCGCAGCCGCGGATGTAGTCGGCGATCACCGCTTCCAACTGCTGGTCGTGTTCGGCGTCGTCGTCGGGTGTTGTCACGCTGTCTTCAGACATGGCCAAGCCTCATTCTTCCAACAGGGTGTGCAGCGTTCGCAGTCCCCGGAACAACAGTCCCGCCACCGCCGCTTCACTGCGGCCAATTTCTGCCGCGACCTCCGCCAGCTTCAAACCTTGCAAGTGATGCAACACGATCACCTCACGCTGAGCCTCGGGCAGTTTGGTCAGAGCCTCCGACAGCCGCAGCAGATCCTCCTGCTTGACGGCCTTCTGGCTGGGAGACGACTGCACGGCGGCCAGCCAATCCTGCGTGCGCGAGAACGACGCATCGATCCCATCCTCCAGCGACCGTTCCCGGCGAACATCGCGCTTGTCTCGCCGCTGGTGGCGCAGTGCGTCGGCCAGGTTGTGCTTCAAGATCTCTCGCAACCACGCGGCCAGTTCGGCCTCGGTGGTGCCTCGAAACTGATCCCGCTTGGCAAACGCATCCAACAGCGTCTGCTGGACGATGTCCGACGAATCGAGCTTCGCCGGATGGCGCGGATTCAGATGAGCGCGAGCCAGCAGAGTCAGATACGGTCGATGCCGTTCCAGCCACTGATCCTAATCCGCGAGTGGCGGGTGCATTTACGGTTCGCCCGAAGAGAAGCATTCAACGCGTTTCACAGTATGACAATTTCCCAAACTCGCTGCGCGGGAGGTCGCCGGTCGAAGGGCAAGGCGCGGCGACTGGGGGATGGGCACTCTTGCCCGTCGTGCTGCGTCAGCCAAAACACGGAAGGGCACGAGTGCCCGTCGTACAAATCATTGGGCGGTCATTTGCAGAGGAACTCCAGGACTTCCTGACTGTCCTTCACGGGTGAAACGGTCGAGTCCTTGTAGATGATGCGTCCGTCCTTGCCGATCACAAATGTCTGTCGCTCCGCCGTGAAGTCTCGTCGGACTTTGATTGCCGCGCCATCCGCATCCACGACCTCTTTGCCATCGGCGTCCTTCACCATCGCCTTTCCTCCCGCCCGCATCGGCACCCCAAACTTGCGGGCGACGTTGCCCTCCCAATCCGCCAGCAGCACGCAGTTCAGCCGGTGCGTTTCCTTGAACATTCGATGTGCGGCGACGACATCACCGCTGACTCCCACCACTTCGACTCCATGAGCCGCCAACTCCCGCTGACAGTCGCGATAGCGCACGGCCTGCCGAGTGCAGCAGAAGGCAAAGTCACTGGGATAGAAGTACACGACGACCACCTTCTTGCCGACATGCTCCCGCGAATCCCAGATCTGCCCCTGGTCGTCGAGGCACTTGAAGTCTGGCACGGAATCCCCCACCTGCAAGGCGTGCTCCTCGCCCCGGCTGGCCGCTCCCGCCAGCAGAAACCCGCCGATGAGTCCGGTGATCGTGAACAGTCGGGTCAAGTGCCGCATGGTTCGTTCCTTGCTTGAGAACTGGCGAATGCCGAGAGACGGAAGCCACCACGCGATTCGTGACGCCCTCGAGCCAAACGGGCATCGAGGCAGAATCTCGTGAGCGGCCCCGGTGTTGGGAGAATCGGGTCGCTACCTACAAAGACGCCGATGGCGGACGAAGGGAGCGCGCTTTGGTTAACGATTTGAGGTGCCGTCCCAAAGAAAGACTGCAACTCGGCGCACGAAGAGCAAACAAGCTGCGAGCACCCCCCGAACGAAAACTGAGGATTCCCGATCAACGATTCCGTCTCGCCACTTTGAGCGACATCGCCGGAAATCACGGGAGCGGATGGCGACGGAGCGCGCGATCCTGGTTTTGGTCGATGCATGGAACGTGAACTGCCAG
>JANMLE010001914.1:0-2389 GCA_031372385.1 Planctomycetota bacterium
CTCCGGCCGCGTCCGCGCCGACTTCGACGCCGGCGGCCTCGACGGCTCCGGCCACCGCAGCCCCGACCGCGTCCAGCTGCACCCCAACCAGAGGCGATGCCGTGGTCGTCATTGCGTGCCGCCACCATTACGGCACTTGACCACACAGTGGCGTCACATGGTGGTCCAACATGGGATGAGGCTGGCTCGGACGTCTTCACCACACCCCTGCGGAGTGGGATCGCCCGCATCGTCATTGTTGTTCCAATGGCCCAACTACTCCGAAGCCCGAACCCACGCATGGTCGAAGACCGTTCCCCGCAACGGGAGCAGCAGCCAGCAGGTGGCCGCGGCGAGGTAGAGGAAAGCGACCAGCGCCACCACGGCGTTCCAAGAATCGTTCGAGCAGGCGTTCATCAGTGTCGGGGTTGATTCCACCCAGCGGCGGAAGCTGGGGACGAGCCAGGGGAGCATCCCTGCGCCGATGTTGCCGAGCATGTTCATTGTCGCGAAGACGGCGCCGACGTGGCGGCCTCCCATATCCATTGTCACGGCGTAGGCACTGGGACTCGCCAGGCCCGCGCAGAAGATGCCGGCGCTGATCACCACCACGGCCAGAGTCGCATCCTGCACGAAGTAGGCGGTGAAGATGAGCACGGCGCAGAGCATCAGGCTGGCGACGGCGAGTCCTTTGCGGGACCAGTCGAGGCGGCCGGTTCTGCGAAACACGGCATCGGCCACTCCGCCACCGATCAGGCAGGCGATGGCGATCGAGATGTTCGGCAGGATGGAGAGCAGTCCCGACTTCGCGATGGTGATGCCGCGCGATTCCTGCAGGAACGTCGCGAACCAACTGCCGAAGAAGACCTGGGCCGCCGCGCGGCAGTATTGCTGGCCGCAGATCATCCACATCGGCCAACTCGTCGCGAGACTGAGCCACGGGGTTGGTGCGCGTTCCGGCGGGGGGCTCATTGTCTCGGGTTCGCCGTCGCGAATGTGCCGGCGTTCGGTTTCGTTGACAGCGCGATGTTCTTCCGGACGGTTGCGAAACCACCAGTGAAAACCGACCGCCCAGAGGAACCCTGGGATCGCATAGATCACAAACAATGTCTGCCACGAGATCCGCTCGATCAGCATCCCGGTCAGTCCCGCGCCGATGGCGGCACCGATCGACATCATCGATGCCAGCGAGCCACTTGCCAGAGCTCGTTCTGACCGGGGAAACCAGGCTGCGATCGCGCGCATCGCCACGGGGAAGGCACCCGCCTGTGAGAGCCCAACGACTGACCAGATGATCAGCAACAGCGGAAACGAAGTGACGGTCCCGAACAGCGCGGTGGCGATCGACCAGGCACACACAAAAAAGGGAAGGCTGATCCGCGCGCCCAGGTATTCACCCAATCTCGACGAGGGGATTTGAGCCGCGGCGTACGACCAAAAGAACACGGGGCCGAGGATCAGCCCCATCTGGCTCTCGGTCAAACCGAGGTCCAGTCGAACCGGTGTGGCGATGACGCCGAGACTCAGGCGGCAGAGATAGGCCTGCGCCGCCATGATGCCGAGCCACGTCGCCACCACCAGCCGGACGCGAGTCGCCAGCGGTCGGACTTCGACGGAGTCGGGGATGTCAGGCGGCATGGCAATCCCCGGTTGGCGGTTGGGCAGCCTGTTACAAGACCGCAATGGGGCAGATTGAGTGGCACGCCCTGAGTCTTCGAAGGGCGTGGATCTGGGCACATCGCAATTCCCACGCCCTTCGAAGACTCAGGGCGTGCCACACGAGTTGAGTTTTCCATCTGATCCACTACCCACAAGACCCCGTCCTGCTTCCTGCAACAGGCTGTCACGGTCTCTTGTGGATGACGCCGTCCTTCATCACGAAGACCACATTCTTCATCAGCCCGATGTCGTCCAGCGGGTTCCCCGGCACCGCGACCAGATCGGCCGTTTTCTTGGCTTCGACCGTGCCGAGCCGGTCTTCGATCCGCAGCAGCCGCGCGGCTTCCAACGTGGCCGACTGGATCGCCTTCATCGGGGGCATGCCACCGGCGACCATCAGTTCGAACTCATGCGCGTTCTGTCCGTGCGGTGAGACACCCGAGTCGGTGCCGAACGCGATCTTGACTCCGGCGGCATGCGCCTTGACGAACGTTTCCTTGACCGCCGGTCCGATGGCCGCGGCCTTGGGGCGGACGATCTCGGGGAAGTAGCCGGGCTCCTTCGCCTTCTCGCCCACCCATTCGCCGGCCATCAGAGTGGGAACCCAGACCGTGCCGGATTCCTTCATCAACTGGATGACTTCGTCGGTCATGAACGTTCCGTGTTCGATCGACGTGACGCCGGCGAGGATCGCGCGTTTGATCCCTTCGGTCCCGTGCGCGTGGGCGGCGACGGTCATGTTGTAGTCGCG
>JANMLE010001916.1:0-5146 GCA_031372385.1 Planctomycetota bacterium
TGATGCGGTTGATCATCGCCTCGCGCACCTACCAAGCCTCGACGGCAGTCAACCCGACCAACCAGAACGACGAGCAGAACTATTCCCGTTCGCTGCTGCGCCGCATGGATGCCGAAGTGCTGCTCGACGCGATCTGCGATGCGACGGGTGTCCCCGAAAAGTTCGACGGCGTCCCGGCGGGATCGCGGGCGGTCCAGTTGTGGGACAGTCAAGTCACCAATTATTTCCTGACGACCACCGGCCGCCCCAGCCGGACCACCGTCTGCGAGTGCGAGCGGGTCTCATCCCCGACGGTGGCTCAAGTGCTGCACACGCTGAATTCCCCCAACCTCGAATCCAAGTTCAGTCACGATGCCGGTCGGATCGTCACGATGTTGCGGGACCATCCGAACGATGATGGCCGGGTCGTCACAGAGGTCTATCTGGCGTTCTTCAGCCGGTTCCCGTCCGATGAAGAGCGTGCGGCGGCGATCGAACATTTCGCCAAGGCCGGTCCGACGCGACGGCAGTCGGCGGCGGAAGACCTGGCTTGGTCGTTGCTCAACAGCTTGGAATTCGCGTTCAACCATTAAGGTCTGTGATCCCACGAGGTGACATGATGCCCCGAAGATTCTGCGATGGATTCTCCCGACGCGACGCCCTGCGGATTGGTGTGGCGGCCGCGCCCGGATTCAGCCTGACTCTAAACGAACTGCTGTTGCGACAGGCCGCGGCGGCCGAACCCAGCAGCGCCAATGGCCGCGATAACGTCTCGTTGATCATCCTGTTCCTGAAGGGTGGATTGAGCACGATCGACACTCTCGACATGAAGCCCCAGGCACCGGTCGAATTCCGCGGCGAGTTCGATCCGATCTCGACCAACGTTCCCGGCATCGATGTCTGTTCGCACCTGCCCCGACTGTCGCAACAGGCGGACAAGTTCGCGCTGCTCCGCTCGTTCACCCACGCGAATTCGGACCACGGCCCGGCGGATCATTGGATGTTGACCGGGTATGCACCGCGGGCCGGCTTCAATCCGAATTTGAAGCCGAACAACCAGTTTCCATCGCTCGGTTCGATCGTGTCCAAGACGCTCGGCCCGCGCGGTTCGGTTCCCCCGTACGTGTGTCTTCCCCGCATGCACAGTTCGTGCGGGCCGGCCTATCTCGGTCCGACGGCCGCGCCGTTCATCGTGGAAGCCGATCCGAACGCCCCCGATTTTTCCGTGCCCGATCTGCTGCCGCCGTTGACCGTGGATCCTTCGCGTCTCGACGCGCGCCGCGAACTGCTGGCGACCGTTGACCGGTTCACGCGGTCGGCCGAGGCGAAGGCGAATGCGGCGGCCAACACGACCAGCACGTTCCGCGACAACGCGTTCTCGTTGATGGTCTCGCCGCAGACCAAATCGGCATTCGACATTGCCGCGGAGCCCGACGGGCTGCGTCGTGAATACGGCCGCCATTCGCTCGGACAGTCCTGTCTGATGGCGCGGCGGTTGGTGGAGGCGGGCGTCCGCTGTGTGACGATCGACCACACGAACTGGGACACGCACTACGACAACTTCAACACCCTCAAGAACGACCTGCTGCCGCATCTCGACTCGGCGCTCAGCACGCTGCTGCGGGATCTGCATGACCGGGGACTGAACGAACGGACGATGGTGGTGGTGATGGGTGAGTTCGGCCGCACCCCGCGCGTCAACAAGGACGCCGGCCGCGATCACTGGGGACCGTCGAACTGCATCCTGCTCAGCGGCGGCGGCGTCCGCGGCGGACAGGCACTGGGTGCCACCAACGCGCGCGGCGAAAAGCCCGTCGGTGACCAGACCGGTCCGGCCGACCTGGCTGCCACGATGTTCCACTGCCTGGGGATCAACCCCGAGCACGAATTCCACACTCCCGAAGGCCGCCCGGTGAAGGTCACCAACAACGGACGCGTGATTCGTGAGTTGTTGGGGTGACAGCTTGTTGAAACTGTCGTAGGACGGGCGCTCCTGCCCGTCGCAATTCGCGAAGAAAAGTCGGGCAGCAGTGCCCGTCCTACGATCCATCGGGCTCAGCGCCGTTGGCTCGCGCTGGCACTCGTCACGTGACTCTCTTCGGTCTGGATGGCGATCTGCGGTGCCAGGTGCGGCCCGGCAACCCGGTTCATCGCCTGCATCGGCGAGACGCGGATGTTGTGTGCGGGAACCCGCGCGATCCGCTCATCAAACCGCAACCGGAACAGCGTCAACCGGTCGTTCGCTGTCCGCGCTCGCGGCACACGCAGGCTGGTTTCCAACGCTTGCACAGTTCCAAACGTCGCGAGCTCGTCCTTCAACGAAGCCATCGCCACGACGAACACTTCGGGAGCCGTGATTTCAGAAGCACCGAGGAAGCTGAGATTGTGAAGTAGGCGAGCGTCGTCCGGCATGTAGAACAATCCCATCATGCCGTGAAACGAATTGGCGCTCATGTCGATCAGAATCGGCAACCGCTCCGCATCGACGCGCTGCCGGACGGACTTCAGGAAGGCGACGTCATGCCGGTTGCTGTCGATGTGCTTGGCGGCGTAGCAGTGTCCTCCCGCATAACATCCCAACAGTACCGAGAAGGCGACGGCACCCGCCCGCCATCCGGTTCGGTCAACCACCGACCAAGCCAGCAAACCGGTGATCACCGGGACGGCGATCGTCAGCGCGACTGACAGCCAGGCAGGACCGGGAAACTTGTCGCCAAACACCGCCAGGGCGATGACCGCCGGCACGCCGTATCCGACGGCCGTGGTGGTGGGATGAGTCAACCAGCGCGGCCAGGTCGTAACCAGGGACCGAAGTTGCCGGACACCCAGCGCCCCCAGGATGGCCCACGGAGCCAGCGCGTGCAGCAGATAGTGGTGATGCTTGCCACCGGGAATGGAGAACACCGCCGGCACCAGCAGGGCCCAACACCACAGGAACCGTTCGGGTGACGTGCGGTCGCGCCACGCGGCGCTTCGAGTGACACCCAGTCCCAGGGGAATCACAAACGTCCACGGCAGCAGCATCCACAGCATGTTGACGGGGTAGTACCAGATCGGCTCGTTGATCTCCTTGTACGTCCCCTTCAACCGGCCAAACAGGTCGAAGTGCCAGACATCGAACGCATCGGGATACCGGCTGTAGGCGGCCAGCGGCCAGGCGAACATCACCGCCAGGAACAGCATCACGCCCCAGACCCAGACATACTTGGCGATCCGTTGCGGTTGCAGGCTGAGAACCAGAAACGCGGCCAATGGAACCGAAGCCATCACGGTTCCAAACACCAGTCCTTTAACGAGGTTGGTGGCGCCCATCATCACGAAGAACGCGGTGAACCAGAGCGATCGCCGGCCGAACAAAGTGGCGGCTGCGTATCCGAGCCACGACCGGGTCGGGTCGTCGGCAAGCTCGGGCCGGCGTCCGCTGAATTCAATCTTCACGAACAACGCCACAACCGCGGTCACGATCCCGCACAGATAGATTTCGTCTTCGGCCAGCCAGCCATACCGGGTGAATTCCAGCGTCGTCGCCAGCACGAGCCCGGCCAGTAGACCGAGCGAGCGGCCATACCACAGCGCGGCCATCCAGGCGGTCATCAATACCACACAGGTTCCGACCAGCATCGGACCGATGCGAACAATCGCCTCGCTGTCGCAACGACCGAACGGAGTCGCCAGCGCGACGGTGATCCATTGCGGTAGCGGGGGACTTTCCAACCACGGTTCGACGGGCATCGCAGCGGCCACACGGTCCGCGGGCTGGCCGTTGATTTTCGGAATGACAAGATCACCATCGGCAAACATCGAACGGGCGGTCTGCGGCAGCACGCATTCATGCAGTGTGAGCGGCCGGCCGCTGACGATGGCGATGCCAAACAGCAGCACGCAATATCCGATCAGCGTCAGCTTGTCGCGGCGCGACAACGATTCGGTCGACATCATGCTGGCAGGCTCCCGCTCTTTCGGCCCGCGGCAACGACGCACCCCTTGCACCCCTCGCCGGACCGCGCCGGGTTCTAGGCGATCGGGAAAACAGGGTCAATTCCAAGTCCGGACTGAGGATTGGCGCGCGTCAGAGGGTGCCGAACAGGAACTCGACGCTGCGTCGCAGGTTCTCCCAGATTTCCGCATGGGGCGCAACCTCGAACAGCCACGGGCCGCGATGTCGGTGGCGGTCGAGTGATTGCAGCAATCGCGGCCAATCGAGGTCTCCGTCCGCAACATCAGGCTGAATCCGGCCGTCTCGCCGTTGCTTCAGGTGGATCATGGAGACGTCCTCGGGCGTGACGGAATCCACGATCGCGGGGACGGATTCTGATGGCTCCGTCAGCAGGAGATTGCACGGATCGAAGCAGCATCGCAAGTGCCGGGCAGACTCGCCCAACTGGTGCCCGGCCGATTGGATCGCGGACCAGAAGCCGGCCCAAGACTGGTACGCATGTTCGATCGAGAGCTGACCACCGGCCTCCACCAGCGTCCGTGTCATCGCGGCCATGACGTCGCCGGCGGCGATGATCTCGCTTTCGTTCAATTCGCGGGTGCGTGTTTCGGTGTCCACCAGCCGCAACTGCGGTCGGGCATCGCGCGCGAGTGCCAGCGCTGCCGACAACGCTCCGTGAAACCGCGAATCATCGGCCCGAAAGTCCCCACTGAAACAGGGAAGACTCACCGCCAGATTGAAATGGACCGCGGGGAACCGCTGCGACAACCCGGCCAGCCGTTCGCGCGCCGGGCCGGACGACGCGGTGCCGGCAACGTCCGCTTCATACTCACCCAAGCATCCCTGCCTCAGTTCCACCGAACGAAAGCCGCGATCGACCGCCAGGGCGATCAAGTCATCCAGCGACTGTCCGCCGTCCAGTTGGAGTTTCCAACAGTTGGAAACGATTCCCAATTCCCGAGTGGTCTGATCTGGCACGATGCTCCTCCCCTGAACGGATGAGTTGGGACTGGATTCTCCGAAGACCCGGCGTCGTCGACTTCGCGAACGGGGTGCCCACTTCCCGGCAGGGCCATCGTCTTTTTCAAGATCGGATGAAGTCCATTCGAGCCGCGGCCCGGGGGGCGCGGGCGATATTGGGGCAAAACCGCATACTAACGGGCGCCGCGCGACCAGAAAAACAAAACATCTGAAAAATACCCATGGGCCAGCCCCTGCCCACCGCCCGCC
>JANMLE010001924.1:0-3703 GCA_031372385.1 Planctomycetota bacterium
GGCGCCTGTGCGGACTTCTCCTTGACCAGCGTCTTGCGTCCCTGGCGGAGGTTTTCGAAGCTGTTGCCCGACACCACGTAGTACCAGTCGGCAAAGCGGGTGTTCAGTTCCTTGACCAGCTTTTCGCCGGCCTTGATCTTCTCGTCGTACGCCTTCAGATCGTCCGCGTGTTTCTTCTCGTCCTGTTCGAACTTCGCCAGCGCGGCCTCGTAGACCTTCTGGGGATCTGGGGCCGTGTTCGTTGGTGCCGTGGCATCGGCAGGAGCGTCCTCGGTCCCCTCGGCGGGCGTGTCCGACGGTGGCTCTGGTTTGACGGGGGCGGCGGGCTTCGGACCGAGTCCATCGGCGTCGAAATGGACGGTCACAAACAGATAACGGCTCTTCTGCAGCGACTTCGGTTCGTCCTTCTTCGCATCGTCTTTCTTGTCGCCCTCTTTGCCTTCCTCCTTGGCGGCGATTCCGACTTCCACCTGCGTCTCGGTTCCGTTGAAGATGTCGCCGAACTTCAGGTCGTAGGCGACACCCTGATCGGTGATCGCGATGACGTTTCCATCCTTCGGAACCAGGCGGTACGCGCCTCCCTTTTGCGACCGGACCAAGAAGAAGCCCTTCGAGTCCAAGTCCAGCACCGTCATCTGATCCAGTTGCAGTCCCTTGTCGTCGCGCAAGCCCTGCATCAGGCGGGCGGGTTTCTTCCGGACACCGACAATCTTCAGTTCGTCGAGAGCCGAAACGAGCTTGGTAATTTCTGGCTGGTTCAACTCCTCGGTCGCCTCGTCGATCCCATCCATTTTCCAAGGGTCGCCGGAAGACTTGCGCGTCAGCTTGTTCAGCTCTCCTTCAACGACAGCCCGCTGGTCGGCATCGACGGTGGTGGTGTCGATCGCGACCATGTTCAACCGTGAGGCTTCGATCTTGAGCAGGTCGGATTCGATCCAGTCGGCGAACTTCGTGGAGACCTGGATGTCGAGCTTGGCGATGTACGTCGCCTTCTCATCGGGTTTCCGGACATAGTGCATGCCCGAGCGCCCCTTCACTTCCTTGCCGATGATGTAGTCGGCGAGAACCTTGCCGTCGCCGTCTTTCAGGGTGATTCTGTTGCCGACCCCCGTCAGATCCGAGGCGGCTTCTGGTTTGCCGGGATCAAGCACGCCGAAGTCGGCATGCTCGTTGTCGCGACGACCGGCGAAACCTTCACGCTTGATGCCGATCATCGAGGCCGCTGTCTTGGCGAGGCGTTCCTTGCCGTCGGCGGGATAGTTGTGGGCATACGGAATGCGCCACAAGCCGGTCTTGTCCTGGACGATGGCAAACGGCTTGACGGCGCTTGTTTCCGGATTGTAGTTGATGACCTCCAAGGATTTGGCCGCGTCGGCGTCCTTGAAGTCGGGATAGAACGGCTCACCGATGCCCGAGATTTCGGCGCTCGGTTTCGGAGCGGACGGACCGGCAAACCGCGCCCCGATGAGGGAGACCGCGGCCAGACCAAGGAAGACCAACGTTCGCTGGGATTCGTTCATGACGAAGCTCGTGCGGAAAAAACTGGGATCGATCGGACAGACAACACACCAATCACTTCAACCGGACCTGGCCTCCCGTGAGGCCATCACTGCGGCGCCCTCACCGTTGAACTCGCCGCCGCGTGGGGGCGATCTCACGGTTTTCACTCGCCACACGCAGCATCCACATCAACAGGCCCAGCAGAACGGCGGGAATCGGCGAGGCGACGATGGCACAGGCGTAGTACCACTTCTCGACCGCCCGGACGTTGCGATCCGACTCGGTCTTGCTCTTCTCGATGCTCTGCTCTTTGCGTTGGTTGATGACCGTTTCTTCCACGCCAAGTTTGACGCTCTCTTCCTGCTGGGCGATGAACAGCGCCTGCAGCTTGGACTGCTCGTCCATCGCCTGATCGTTCTTGATCTTGTCGACCTTCTCGGCCAATCGCTTCTTGGCTTCTTCCATCGCGGTCTTGGCTTCGTCGGCCGCCTGCTGACGTTCCCTGGTCGCGCCTTCGATGTACTTGGCCGTCTCTGCCTCGACCTTGACGAGCGTGCGATGCTTGGCCCGGCGCTTTCGCAGATCGATGTACGAACTGTCGCCCGCCAGATGATCCACGGCGTTCAGGACGAAGGTCACGTTGTCCAAATTCAGGTGGAACAACTTCCGTTCGCGAACCGAGAAGAACCAGTCGGAGAGAATGTCGGTGTCGGCCGCGTAGATGACGTTGATCTTGTCGGTCGCACCCTTGGGCGAGACAATCTCGGCGGCGATCACGTGGAAATCGTTGTTGTCGGTGTAGTGGGTGCCCGTCTTGCGGATCTTCCGGCTGTCCACCTTCGTTTCCTCACCGGTCGATGCGTTCTTCACGATTTGGTTCTCAGTGAAATCGATCGGCACCGAGGTCGCGCCGCCGTCGGCCGAGAGGGTTCCATCGGCCGTCATCGCCACGCTGCCGTTGAAGCCCGCGGCAATCGACGTCGTGTTGACGTAGACCACTTCGCCCGCAGGCCCGATCACTTTGAGATCCGCGTCCAAGTTTGTGAACGCGACGTTCTTGCCGCCGTTGAGCGACACCGTTCCGGCAGTTCCCTTGCCGCTGGTGTCCTTGATCGCGAGCTTGTTGGCACCGGCCGGCCCGATGACCGTGTCGCGCGCCACACCCGATTTCCCCGACGCGACGCCGGAGCTTCCGGCAAATGTTGTTGACGTGTGCTTGACGAGCACCGTGCCACCGACGACCCGGACGGGATCGTCCTCAATCTGCATCCCGCCCATCATGTTGCTCTTGATCAACTCATTCCATTGCAACAGACCGGAGCGGCGGCCAGTCAGCAGCAGCGGGGTGAATTCCAACTTGCTCTTGTCGCGCGGGCGAATGGTCCCCGAGAACAGCAGAAACATCTCCTGCAGTCCGTCGGTGATTTCACTCTTGGGGTTGAACGCGGACTCCATTCCACTTTGGCGGCTGATCGCGACAACTTCTGGCCGCAACATTTCGCCCCATTCGGGATGCAGCGTCATCGCGGTGTAGTCGAAGACCACCTCGTCGTAGACCCATTTGATCCCCAGCAGGTTGACCAGCGCGGTGGCCTTGCCGCCGTCCGCCTTGGGTTCGCTGGGCATCCCCATCTGCATCATCGGATTGCCACCGGCGCGCGGCTTGGGATTGCGCGGAGCAATCTGTGGATTGGAGGCCGGCAGCGGATCGTCAAAGATCAGGACCGGCTTCCCCTTCTTGACGTAGTCGACGAAATTCCGCATCTCATTCTGACCGAGCGACGACGGGAGCACGGCCAGCACCACGTCGTACTTGCTCTCGTCAATCGGAGCGGCGGGCGACACGTTCTCGACGTTGTACTGCTTTTTCAACTCGGACACGATCCGCCACTCGGGGTTGCTGCGCATGGCAGCCATGTCGAATCCGCCGGTCAGTTTGGCGTCGGTTTCCAAGATGCCGACGGTCTTGCGTTTCTCGTTGGCCACGGTCCAGACGGAGCGGGTCAGTTCGTATTCGACCGGCAGTCCGACGTCGAGGAACGGCACGACGACTTCGTTGGCACCGCAGTTGATCACGACACCCAGATACACCTCGTCGACCTGCACGCGACCCGCGCGCTCGGATTGAACCTTGCGACCTTCAATGCCGAACTTTTTCGCTTCGTCCGCCTGGGGACTGGCCGGTTCCACGGTGACGACGCGG
>JANMLE010000925.1:0-2360 GCA_031372385.1 Planctomycetota bacterium
TTGTTGCGCCCCCCTTCTTGCCTTTTGTTTCCGCGGGGCGCGGACACACCGGGTTGGGGGGCGCCTAAAATGCGGGGGGGTCCCCCAGCCCGGCTCACCTCGAATCGCGCGCTCGCCATCGCCGTCCGCGACAGCGAAGATCGCGGACACTCTCCTTCGTCGGCCGACGCCGTTACGATGTCGAACCTCGTTTCTGAACGAAGTTCGACGGAGTCCGCGACATGGCTGCTGGTGACTCGACTGCGCTGGAGTATCTTCCCCGGTTGCCGCGTGACAAGTCCGTTGGCATCGGCTGCATTGGCACCGGATTCATCATGGCCGACTGTCATCTGGTCGCCTATCGGCAGGCGGGGTTTCGTCCGGTGGCGATCGCCGCGCGCGATTGTGACAAGGCGCTCGAAGTCGCCCGGCGGCATCAGATCCCGCGGACCTATGGCGATTACCGCGAGTTGCTCAAGGATCCCGAAGTGGCGGTGGTCGACATCGCCGTGCCGCCGGATGTTCAACTGCAAGTCGTGCGCGACATCGTCGGTCACTCCGATCACATTCGCGGTGTGCTGGCTCAGAAGCCACTCGGCGTGAACTATGCCGAAGCTTGCCAGATCGTTCGCCTGTGCCGTGACGCGGGGATCACGCTGGGTGTCAATCAGAACATGCGGTACGACCAGTCGGTGCGGGCCTGCAAATCGCTGCTGACGCGCGGCGACCTGGGGGAGCCGGTGCTGGCGACGATCGACATGCGCGCCATCCCGCACTGGATGCCGTGGCAGCAGCGTCAGGGCTGGGTGACGCTGCGGATCATGAGCATCCATCATCTGGACACTCTGCGGTTCTGGTTCGGCGATCCCGTGCGCGTGTTCGCCAGCGTGCGACCCGATCCGCGCACGAAGTTCGCGCACGAGGACGGCATCTGCCTTTACATCCTCGAATATTCCAACGGGCTGCGCGCGATGGGCTGCGACGACGTGTGGGCCGGTCCCTCGCGCGAGGGGGCCGCTCCGGACATCGGGATCAAGTATCGCATCGAAGGGACGACCGGCATGGCGCGCGGGACGATCGGCTGGCCGAGTTATCCCACGCGGACTCCCAGCACGCTGGATTTCACCACCACGGCGGCGGCCGAGTGGCATCAGCCGCGCTGGAACGAAGTCTGGTTCCCCGATGCGTTTGTCGGACCGATGGCGCAGTTGCTCTGCGCCCTGGAAGACAACGCCGCGCCCGAAATCAGCGGCGACGACAACCTGCACACGATGGCTCTGGTCGAGGCGTGCTACCGGTCGGCGAAGGAGCATCGCGCGATTGAATTGGCCGAAATCTTGGAAGGCAAAACACCGTGAAGGGGGAAATCTGCTCGGTGATTTACGCGGCGGTGTTCGTGCCCGCGATGATTTTCGCGTGGCTGAGAACAAGGGATGCGCTGCGGTTGCGCCGAGCTTGGCGAGCCTACCAGTACCTCACCGCGGAGATGCGTGATCGGATACTGAACCGCATTGACGAGGCAGGATTCGGCAATCGCGCCTGCACAGTCTTGGTGGCCACCGAACCGAATCCCAATCGTTCCGCGAGTGATGTCGACGTGATCAGCTCGCGCTTCGGTGGAGTCCCCTATGCCGAAGCGGGTGACGCTTGGCCGGTGGCCGTAGCCGCAGAGAAGACCGAGCCCGCCAACTTCCTGATCCAAGTTCGATTGGACGAATCGCTTCCTCCGCCCTGGCCGGGGCGATTGGTGGTCGTGTTCCACGGGTTCGGGCCGACGGTTCGTTGTTACCCGACGCCGACGATCTCGCGAGCCATCACTGTGACAGGCGGTCCCGAGTCGCAACGTGAATGGAAGTTGCGGTCGATTCGTATCCCGAGACAACCAGTGGACGACGACGCCAACTCGGCGACGACGGTGCGCGGTGGTCTGCTGGACTACGATCCCATCGTCCTGCTGAATTCCGTTCCCGAGTTGCCGGCAGACCTGATGGCACACACGAGTCGCCCGCGCGAACTGCTCGCCATGTTGCTGGTGCCGAATCAATTCCGGGACTACGGTTTTGAACTGTCGGACATTGTCCAACTGGGCGGCAAGCCCGTCTGGCTGACCGAGGAGTTGGCAGCGGTGAACTGCGAACAGTGCGGCCAACCGATGCGGTTCCTGTTCCAGTTCGGCGATCTCAACGGCGGAGATCTCCTCGGCGATTCCGGTGTCTGCTGCGTGTTCGGCTGCGACGAGCACCCGGATCGGCCGCAGACGATCGTGCAGATGTGCTGACGCAACTTGGAGGATGGCCACTCTTGGCCGTCGCTTTGGAAGGAATAGCAATTCCAAAACTAGACGGGCAGGAGTGCCCATCCTCCGGTCAACTTTCTTGGCC
>JANMLE010000053.1:0-2845 GCA_031372385.1 Planctomycetota bacterium
CACGCCCGACCCACGGACACCTCTCCGGGGCCGCCCTATTACCGAAGACGGAGACCTTCGGACGGGGACTCGACGGGGTCGGGAGACCCGCGCCGAACAGGGGCTTCTCCGGCACTCGCCACTCGCCACTCGCCACTCGCCACTTTCATCAACCCCGGAATCGTCACCGGTTCGCGCAACGGCAGACCGGCGAACGCGGGGCCGAAGCAGGCCGCGAGATCTCCGCGGCGCAGCGCGAGCAATTGGCCGTCGTCGTAGCTCTCGACCGTCATCGGCACGGGATCGCTCCAGTCGGCACTCCGCACACCCGGTCGCGGACGTTTGTCGAGCGCGGTGTGGACGATCCCCTTGCCGCCAGCCAGTTCCGCTTCCGTGAAGAATCCCGCGCAGCCTTCACGCATCGTCAGCAGTGGCCGACCATCGACCGTCGCATCGAATTCAAATCGGAACAGGTACGTGCTTCCCTGCCGGAAGAAATGCAGCACGCGGATGTCGTAGCGGATGGTCTTACAGGCTTGCGGCAGGGCATCGTGAAACGTGACGACCGCGTCGAGCAACCGGTAGCTGGCCACGCCCTTCGTTTCGAAATCGATGCCGAGCCAGCCCGACAGGAACAAGTCCGCCTGACCCGATTCAACCGCGATGCAGGTCGGGATGCGTCCGCAATCGAGATACCAGGCGCCGGGATGAATGTCATGCTCGGTAAGGACCCGGCCCGACGTCATCGACAGCGGTTCCCCCTCAATGGTCAGGATGCGGTCGACCAGCATCAGCGGTTCGTCAGGCAGCCGGACCCGCGTGGGATGCGCGTCGATCCCGGCGAACATCTCCCCGAGCACATCACCGATCCTGCCGATGGCAAACGTCAGGCATTCATCGCGCGACAGGGAGCGGGGGGGAGAGACGCGAGGGCGGCGGGCGGCGGGCGGAGGGACAAGCGGTTCGTCTCCTGTCCCCTCGCCCCTCGCCTTGGAGGGGAGAGGGTTAGAGTGAGGGGTTCTTCCTTCCACTGGATGTGTCGGATCGAAAGCGTCCTCGCTACTCGACCCCCTCATTCTAGCCCTCTCCCCCGCGGTGTTCGTTTGTGGAAAGTCAGGCGGGGGAGAGGGGACAAGAGCATCCGCAGCCTCCAATGGAGCGGTCGCTCCTGCTCGCGCCAGCAGTGCGAGTTGTTCCGCAGCCAGTTGTTCGAACTTGGCGGACAACCGCAGAAACGATTCATGAGCTTGCGTGCGGTGATCGGTCATGAGTTGGAACTGGTCCCAAAGGGTGAGGGGTGTTTCAATGCCGGAAGCTCGAAGGATCGTCGCATCAATCACTGTCGAGTTTTGAGAGTTGTAGTCCGGACGCCCTCGTCCGGACGAAGGCGTCCGGACTACAGATTCCGCGACGGTTGTTGATGCGCCGATCCCAAGCTCGAGGAGGATGCTGCCAGCGTCGGCCACGGGGGCATGGACTTCGTGGAAGCACAGAGATTCAAACGGCGGCACATCGCGCGGTACGGATGCCGAGACGACGGACGCTGCAACAGGAGCCGCTTGGAACCGCCAGCCACCGGGTGGCGATGGTATTTCGAAGGGGAGGCCGCCGACCCGTGTCACCACGTCGCGCGGCGACGGCGGCTTAAGCGTCTGGGGTCCGGCGGCTGGAGCGTGTTGACCACTCAGGTACGACAGATCGACGGGGACTCGCTCGGCGATCAACGCGGCGAGAAGCTCCATGAACGCTTCGACTGGACGCGACGTCACCGGCAGGGCGGCCCGCGCGAAGTGCGGACGATCGCCGAGGATTTCGTCGATCATCTTCGTACACGACGAGCCCGGACCGATCTCCACGAAGACTCGCACCCCGTCGGCATACGCCTGCTCGATCACGCGGGGGAAGTCGATCGTCTCGACGGCCTGCGCGACGATCGCCTCGGCGGCGGATTCGCGAGACAGGTCGTACTTGCGACCCCACGCCGCGCTGTAGAAGTCGATCCCCGCGGGAGGCGTGGTTCGCAGCAGATGCAGTTGGCGATACGCCGGTTCGACCTCGCGCAGGACTTCGCAATGGACGGTGCTCGGCGCGGCGAGCGGCATGAACGTCGCCCCCAGGTCACGCACCAATCGCTCAACCTGCGCCCGGTCTCCGCCGATGACGCATTGCATCGGCGTGTTGACGATGAGCAGATAGACGCGCCGAACAGAGCCTTCTGCTGGAACAGGGTCTACTCCGGTCCCCTCGCCCCTCGCCTTGGAGGGGAGAGGGTTAGGGTGAGGGGTTCTTCTGTCTTCGGGAAAACGGTGAGTGACGAAAGCGTTCTCGCCACTCGGCCCCCTCACCCTAACCCTCTCCCCCGCGGTGTTCGTTTCTGGAAAGACCGGGAGGGGCGAGGGGACAAGAGAGGACCGCGTTGCGGCTCCTGCGTTGCGCGACCACTCTTCAATCAACACATGCGCGTTGATGCCGCCGAAGCCGAAGGCGTTGATCGTCGCCCGGCGCGGCGAGCCGTCATCGCGCTCGGCCCACGGTTCCGCCTGTCCGAGAACTCGAAACGGGCTGTCCAGCGCGGTGAGTCGTTCGGCGGGACGCGCGTAATTCGCCGTCGGCGGCAGCGTGCGGTGCTTCAATGCGAACAGGACTTTCATCAAGCCCGCCGCACCGGCGCCGGTCAGCAGGTGTCCGACATTGGACTTCACGCCACCGATGACGCACTGCCGCGGCCGCGCGGATTCGTACTGCCAGAGTTGGTGCAGGCTCTCGATTTCCACGGCGTCGCCGACTGGAGTGCCGGTTGCGTGACATTCGATGAGATCGACGTCGCTCGGCTTCCAGCCAGCCTGCTCATAAGCGGACCGCATCG
>JANMLE010000101.1:0-7819 GCA_031372385.1 Planctomycetota bacterium
CTCTCAACCCGGTCCTCCCCAGGGTAGCCGCGAGGCGCGGCAACCCTGGGCTATGAGACACAACTCCTTCGGAGTAAAGAACACCGTATGGCCAAGTCACGGGCGCGTGGCTCAGTCCACAAACTTCACGCCCGGCAAAGAAACAAAACGTTGTGGTTCGAAGCGTTTCGATCACACTCGGATGATGACACAAACCATGTACACGTTGCTGACAGCCGATCAGATTGCCAAGCGGGTCGCGGAACTGGGGACGACCATTTCCGCCGACTATCGCCATCGCCCGCTGACGGTGCTCGGCGTTCTGAATGGGAGTGTGATTTTTGTGGCGGACTTGATGCGGTCGATCGGCATCCCGCACCGGGTCGGGTTCGTGCAGGCGTCCAGCTACCGCGGCGCGACCACGGAGGGGGGCGAGTTGACGATTGGCACCAGCCTGATGCCCGACATCGCCGACCGCGACGTGCTGCTCGTCGACGACATCTTCGACACCGGCCGCACCGTGTCGCGGCTGCTGAAGGAACTCGTCCTCGCCCGACCGGCCAGCGTGCGCACCGCCGTGCTGCTCTGGAAGGAAGGCCGCTGCCAGGTGGACCTGACGCCCGACTACCACGGCTTCGTCATCCCCAACGAATTCGTCGTCGGCTACGGCCTGGACTACAACGACGATTACCGGCACCTGCCGATGATCGGCGTGCTGGAAGCGGCGGACTTGAAGAGGAGTGGTGAGTGGTGAGGAAGAAAATGCCAAGAGCGGCGACCACTCGCCACTACCCACTACCCACTACCCACTACCCACTACCCACTAATTCTTCCGCCACAGCGTCCGGTCCGTGCGGTCTTCGAGCGTGATCTTCAGTTCGTTGAGCTTGTTGCGGATCAGGTCGGCGACGGCGAAGTTCTTGTTCTGGCGGGCGTCGGCGCGGATCTGGATGACCAGTTGCATCAGGCCGTCCAGCAGGCCGTCGTCGGCAGTCGTCTCCTTTTTTCGCGCGTCACGGAAGACGCCCAGAATGGACGACAGTTCCTTGAGCACCCGCATCCCGGCGGTGAGCGCGGGCAGTCGGCTCTTGTCACCCGCCGCCGTGTCGAGCTTGTGGTCGGTGATGAACGTGTTGAGTGACTTGCGCAAGTCGAACAGAACACCGACAGCACCGCCCGTGTTGAAGTCGTCGTCCATCACGTCGAGATACCGTTGACGGAGGGCGGTCAGTTCGGCGAAGAACTCGGCCGGTTCGCCAGAGAGCGCAGCGCTGTCACCGCGGGTCTTGGCGGGCGACAACGCGTAGAACGTCTGGCCGGCGATTCGCTCGTACGTTTCGAACAGACGGTAGAAACCTTCCAGGCTCTTGCCGGTTTCGACGATGCGTTCGTCGCTGAAGTCGATCGGGCTGCGGTAATGCGTGGCGAGCAGGAAGAAGCGGATCGTTTCTGGATCGTGTTTGGCGAACAGTTCCTTGACCGAGGCCGCCCCCTTGGAGCCGGCCAGCTTGTTGGCCTCCTGCGCTTCCTTGGCCGCGGCCAGATCGGCGGTCTTGTCACCCTGTTTGTCGTGACCGCCGCCGACCTTGCCCGGTGCGCCGCTGGCCTGCATCAGGCCGTTGTGCATCCAATACCGGGCGAACGGCTTTCCCGTGCAGCTTTCGGATTGGGCCAGTTCGTTCTCGTGATGCGGGAACATCAGGTCGAGTCCGCCGCCGTGGATGTCGATCGAATCGCCCAGGATCTTCTTCGCCATCGCGGAACATTCGATGTGCCAGCCTGGCCGGCCAAGTCCCCAGGGGCTGTCCCATGCCGGTTCGCCGGGTTTGGACCCCTTCCACAGGGCGAAGTCGGCGGGATGATGCTTGCCGCCGTGAGTCTCCGCGCGCGTCCCGGCCAGCATCTCGTTCAGGCTGCGACCGCTGAGCTTCCCGTAGTCCTCGTCCTTCGTGCAGTTGAAGTAGACGTCGCCGTCGAGCGGATAGGCGTAGCCCTTGTCGATCAGCGTGCTGATGATCTCCTGCATCTCCCGGATGTGCTGCGTCGCGTACGGAGTGTGGTCGATCCCGTCGACACCGATCTCGACGCTCATCGTCTTCAGGTTGTCGAAGTAATCCTGCGTCATCTCCTTCGCGAGCGCCTCGACGGTCGTTTTCTTTTCATTGGCGCGGTTGATCAGCTTGTCGTCGACATCCGTGATGTTGACGACCCACGTCACCTTGTAACCGCAGTACGTCAGGTAGCGTTTGACCGTGTCGAAGATGACCGGCCCGACCATGTGCCCGATGTGGGCCGGCTTGTAGACCGTCGGCCCGCACAGGTACATCTTCACCTGCCCCGGCTCGACCGTCTGAAATTCTTCCTTGGTCCGTGTGAGCGTGTTGTAAACGCGAAGTGGCATGGTTCCGTCCGTGTCCTTGAATGAAGACTGTTACTGAGCTTGAAGCAGATGCCGGAAAATCCGATCTGCAATTTCTGGCGACTGCTCGAACTGTTCGAGCAATTGGGTTTTCGTGAGTGAGCGAACGGTCGAGTAAACTTGGTCGCCCGAGAGCCGATTTCGGTTCGGCCCTTCAAATTGTGCGTCTGGCAGTTCGACGGAGACCACGCCGACCAATCCACGACGACAGTGTTCGACGTTGACCGACTCCGGTTCCGCGAGTTGGTGTTGAGCGGCGAATGTCTTAAGAGCGGCTGACAGGCCGTGTTCAAACCCGAGTTGATGGGTTCCACCGTCTACCGTGCGGAAACAATTGACGTAACTGATCATCTCGGCGTCTGTGTTGCGGGCGAGCCGGTATGTATACGCGGCATCCAATCGCAGTCCATCCTTTGATCGCGTAACGCGAACAGCCTTCGGTATGGCCGTCTTTTCGCCACTCACCAGCACGCTGACATGGTCCGCCGTGCCTGCTTCACAAAAGAAGTGTCGATGCTCGGATATCGCTTCGTCGTGAAAGTCGATCCGAAATCCGGGGACAAGGAACGCAACTTCGCTCAGCCGATGAACGATCGTCGCCGCGTCAAGCCGACAGGCGATGAAGATGGTTGTGTCCGGCTTGAAGGTCACACGCAGTCCGTGCCGGTCCGTCGTCGAGATCCTGACCAACGACTCGGTGACGCGGCCTGCTTCACAACGCAGCGTCCAAGTTGAGCCGCGCCAGTGAGACTCAGCGACC
Source organism: Planctomycetota bacterium (assembly GCA_031372385.1). Classification (GTDB taxonomy): domain Bacteria; phylum Planctomycetota; class Planctomycetia; order Planctomycetales; family Planctomycetaceae; genus Schlesneria. The sequence goes on from JANMLE010000101.1 coordinate 3,159, forward strand.
AACCATACGCTCAGCGCATTCACCGCGAGCATGCCGACTCCCCACGACATGCCCGTTCCATAGCGACCTTTGACGAAGCGACCGCCGGCGAACATTTCGGTGAGGACGACTTCCAAGAATGAGCGTCCTTCAAATTCGGGGACGCCGTCGCACGAGACGCCGTCGCCGTCGTCCTCACACGTCAGGCTGCCGTCACTGTGGAGAGTCACCGTGAGGCACGATGCTGTTCCAGCGCGGAACTGATCGACCGCGTTGTCGAACAACTCGCACGCCAGCATGTGGATGCCGCGTGCGTCCGTGCTGCCAACGTACATCGCCGGTCGTTTGCGAACACCATCTTGCGCTGACCACGAGTCAACACTGTCATTGGTCATGATTTGTTTCGCGATTCAGTCGATTGGTTTCTGTCCGAGCAAACCCCTCAATGAGTGCTCGACACTCTTCGTCGTTTTCCTGCCGTAGCGTGGCAAAGAATTCGTCTGCTATCTCCGGAGGCCCCGCGAGCAGGTCTTGAAGGTGTTCTTCTGTCATTCTCATGGCAATCTTCAACCGCTCTGAACCAGTCATCTGGCGATATTGTTCGCGGGGGTCGGGATCGATCATGTCTGAAGTCCTCCTCATGCGATATCCAAGCGATTCAACAATCACTTGGATCGTCCCAGCAGCACCACGGCATCGGCGTCAATGGCTTCGAGGCGGCCGATCGGGCCGACCTTTTCTCCGGTCTTGGCCTTCACGTTGACCCGATCTTCGGTGATCCCCAGCAGCCCGGCAATGCCAGCGGCGATGGTTCGTTTGTGGGGAGACAGCTTGGGACGTTCGGCGTGGATCGTGCAATCGAGGTTGACGACCTCCCAGCCCCGTTCGCTGACTGCGTCGCGCGCGGCTTGCAGGAAGACCTTGGAATCGGCACCGGCCCACTGCGGGTCGGTGTTGGGAAACCATTCGCCGATGTCTCCCAGTCCCGCAGCTCCGAGAATGGCATCCGTGATGGCATGCAGCAGCACGTCGGCATCGCTGTGACCATCGAGCCCCATCTCGAAATCAATCGTCACGCCGCCGAGCACGAGGGGGCGTCCCGCGACCAGCCGATGGCGGTCGTGCCCCAATCCCACACGAAACTCTGACAGCGACATTGTTGATCCCGCTTTCCACCGCACATGGCAACTCGGCGCGGATGATAGCTGTGGTGCGGGATTGTGACAATTGCGGGGCAAGCGTGAGGCGGAGGGCAGGGAGACAAGGAGACCGGGAGATGCGGCGACAGAAATGAACTTCTTTCCCGCCTCCACATGTCTCAATGTTTGTAGCTGAATTCGCAAGAATTCAGCGAAACATCGGACCACGACCTGAGTTCTTGCGAACTCAGCTACGAAGCCGTGAATTAACCGAGTGTCTCCCACCGCGCGCCTCCAATTGACACGATTCGACGACGCACATAGATTCCGCCCGCTCCCTTCTACCTTCATTTCGATGGAACTCACCGGAACCCCGCGTGTCCCCGCACGTCGATCCCGCCGCGCTGCGCCGTTGGCTGCCTCTGTTGGCGGTCGTGCTGGGACTGTACACGTTGGGTGGATGTTCGTTGTTTCCGAGCGGGGCCGGGGTGAAGAGTGTCGATCTGCGCCGGCCGTCGCTGCCGCCGATTCAGACCTCGCACGACGCCGTTCAGTTGGAGGTCTTCTTCGTCGACCGACCGGCGGACGATCCGCTGCTGGGGCAGACGTTGTGGCGCGAGGTCGATCAGATCGCCGCGATTCCCGCCGAAACTCGCGAGCTGCTGCAACTGAACGGGTTTCAGATCGGCCATTCGGGATCGAGTCCGCCGATGGCCGTGCAGACGTTGCTCGGCTTGGTGACGGACGTCAGTTCCAACGACAACGCCAGCGGAAAGCCAATGGTCGGGCTGCGCAAGCGGCTGCCTCCCGGTATGGAAACCGAACTCCAGGCGAGCGACCCGATCGATCGCTGCCAGATCAAGATCGTCGAGGGTCCGCGAACGAAGTCGCACGACTACGAGCAAGTCCGCTGCATGTTCCGCTTGAAGTCGGCGCGACTGCGGGACGGATGGATTCGCATCGACTTCCAACCGGAAATCCATCACGGTGAATACCGCGTGCGACACACTCCGACGGATGAAGGCTGGACCTACCAGAACCGGCAGAACGTCGACGTTCGCCACGCCCAACAATTCAGCCTGACGATGAACGTCGGCGAGATCGCGATCATCACCGCCGCGCCGGATCACCCCGATTCGATGGGGGAGCGATTCTTCCGTCGCGACGACGGCGGCGGACGGACACAACGGCTGCTGATCGTCCGCGTCGCCGACGGCGGCAAACCGTCAGGGGCGTATTGACCGACTGCTGCCCCGGTTGATTCACCGCGTCGTAGCTGAGTTCGCAAGAACTCAAGTGGTGGTCCGATGATTCGCTGAATTCTTGCGAATTCCGCTACGAACAGCGCGGCTCTTGATGGGGCATGAATCATCCGGACTGACATGGTCGTAGGACGGGCACTCCTGCCCGTCGAGGTTCTCGATGAAACGACGGGCAAGAGTGCCCGTCCTACGTTTTTCACCCGACGCTTCTGGCCATCACAACGCGGCGTGAATCGCCCGCAGCACTTCGCCATCACTGGGGAGATCGGACTCCAAAACAGGTCGCAGCCGGATCGGGATTTCGTCCATGCGATAGGCTGTACCGGCGCGGTGAATCCCGTAGGTGGCGGTCGCGAAATGGACGGTCGGTTCCAATGGCAACTCGGCGGTCGCGCGTTCCAGGACAATCGTCGGGATTGTCCGGATGTGATCCAGTGCCGCCGGAGGAAACGACGTCACGCGCGAGGTTCCGATCAGCACCAGCGCGTCCGCCTCGCTGTTCTCCAGCACATCGCCAGCCGAGTATTCGCCCGGATTGTATCGGGGATAGCCGCGGGACAGGTTCACGCTGAACGGATAGCCGGTCTGCCAGCACAAGACGCTGTCCGCTCCGGAGACGTCGCCGACGACGCGCAGGCGGCGCGCGTGGAACCGCGTGAACTGGTTGAGGTCGATCACCAGCCGCAACAGCGCCTCGACATTGCGATGTCCGAGCGGATGCCGCGCGACGCCGTAGCCAAAGAAGATCACGCCGCAGCGGCAGGTCTTCATCCGTTCGGCGAGCCGTTTGAGTTCCTCCAGCGGAGCCCCCACCGACTGGCCGGGGTTCGGTTCAACACCCTTCAGCAATCCGCGCAGTGTCCAGAGCACGTCGAAGTCGCGGCCTTCGTCGATCGGCAGAAACCAGTCGGCCTGATCCGACGTGGCGCTGCGCTGTGAGTCCACCACCACCAGCGTCCGGTCCGCGCGGCCGCGTGGAATGAACAGTCCCGTGGCATCCATCGAGTAGCGTTCCATGTGACGCGGGTGCGTGTCGATCGGGTCGGCTCCCCAGTACAGCACCAGGTCGGCGCGATTGCGGATTTCACCGAGTGAACAGGTCGATTCGCCCGATTGCTGCATCGCCAGGATCGACGGGGCGTGACCTTCGGAGGCGGTCGTGTCGATCGTCGCGCCGAGCCGGTCGGCCAGCGTGACCGCCGCGCGCTGGCCTTCGGTGCTGCTCTTGGACAACCCATAGAAGAGCGGTGCGCGGGCTGATCGAAGAATGTCGGCCGCGGCTTGCACGGCATCATTGAACGGGGCCGCATGTCCGCGGACATGAACGGGCGGTGACGTCGTTGTCCAGGAGCCCAGGAACCACGGTTCCGCCAGTGAACAGGCCCGTTCGGCGCTGACGATCCGCCCGTCACGAACGGTGACTTTCAGATCGTCGCACACGCAGGCGCAAACCGTGCAGGCGACATCGTCGATCACTCGGTCAGAGGCGATCAGTCGCTCAGACATGGCCGGTTCACCAGTTCTCGTTCGGGCCGGAGGGGACGGGAATGTACAGGTCCGGCAGGACTCCGGTTCGCGAACCGCGGGCCGGTCCGTGCGCGGTGACTTCTTGCAGCGCCGCCTCGACTTCATCGAGTGTTCTGGCGGACTGCATCCGGTTCCTGAGGGTCGCCGGGACGAGCATCGCCTTGAGATACCAATGAGCCATCTTGCGGAACGAGGTGATCGCCCGCTCGATCCCACGCTGCTCGACGACATACCCAAACTGCCGGCGCAACAAGCCGAGGCGATCATCGAACGAGCCGGCCGACGCGGGCTCACCGGTCGCCTCCCATTCGACAAACTGGCGGAACAACCACGGATTGGCGAGGGCTCCGCGCCCCATCGAGATCGCGTGGCAACCGGTCTCGGCAAACATCCGTTCGCCGTCGGCAATCGTCTGGATGTCGCCGTTGCCGACGACCGGAATCCGCTCGACCGCCGCGACGACTTGTCGAATCCCGTCACGATCGACCGCGCCGCTGAAACCCTGTTCCCGCGTCCGTCCGTGAATGGCGATCGCCGCCACACCCACCTGTTCAAACTCGCGGGCGAACTTCGGCGCGGTGAGGTTTCGACTGTCCCAGCCCAACCGCATCTTCACGGTCACCGGCAGCGAGACCGATTCGACGACGGTTCGAACCAGTTCAATCGTGCTGTCCACCTGGCACATCAGGCTGGCACCCGCCCCCACCTTGGTGATGCGGTTGACGGGGCAGCCCATGTTGATGTCGATCGAATC
>JANMLE010000115.1:0-5320 GCA_031372385.1 Planctomycetota bacterium
CTGACCGGCCTCGGCCGCCAAACGATCACCGCCCTGCAAATCGCCCAACAAACCAGCACCCAAAAACTCGCCAAACTCGCCGTGTAAAATCTGCGCGGCGCGCGAAGAAACAAAACGTTAGTAGTACGGAATGTCACGGAAAGGAAGAAGAGCAAGACGATGCGTGAAAGAATCACAGCACGCTCAACAGACGAAGCGACAGGCGGCAAGTTGTGTAACTCTTCCACTTCCGTGAATTTCCGTGTTTTCCGTGGTTCCTCATGAATAATGCGGGTTAGCGGCCTGTTGAAGAACTCGCGGAGTACGATTTCATCGTGCTCATTTCCCGCAGAAAACGGGCACGTTGGAAACGTACCCCACGTTTTTCAACAGGCAGTTCGGAGATCCAAACGCCTCGCGCCTCCAGTCTCTGAGCTGCCCCACATGGCCCGCGTCTTCATTCCACCGGCGCTGCGAACACTGACCGCCGGTCATGCGGAGATCGACGTGGAGGGTGCGACAGTGCGCGAAGTCATTGACCGGTTGGACGCCCTCTATCCCGGCACCAAGTCGCAACTCTGCCGTGACGATCAATTGCGTCCCGGCCTGATGGTGGCGGTGGACTCGGCGGTCGCATCGTCGGGACTGAGGGAACGCCTCAAGGCGAATTCCGAAGTTCACTTCCTCCCGGCCATCGGCGGTGGATGACCAGCTTCCCGACGGGTCGCGATGCCATCACTGCGCATCGACATGATTGACGTGGAATTCACCCTTCGCACTTCTCTCTTCCCCCTTCAGATTTCACATCCGCAGTCGGTGGATTCGATTTGCGCGATCGGTACAATCCGTCCAATCGTGACAGCTTTCGACTTTGCTGAAACGAACTCCACACGATGGCTCTGTTTGAAAGGATTGGATCATGACTCGATGGATTCTGAGTCTGGCGGTGGTCTTGGGATGGGTGGGCTTCGGCTCACCGTCCGCGGATGCACAGGTTTACACATACGGTGCGCCGTCGACCACGATCTACGTTCCGGGATCGGTCTACTCCGGTCAGGTCGTCATTGAATCGAGCCCCGTGGTGACGTCGGCGTATTACGCTCCGACGTACTACGCCCCGGCGTACATTGCCCCCGCGCCGGTGGTGCAGATGAACTACAGTGTGCCGGTCGTTGTCTCCGCCCGGACGGTCGTGGCGGCACCGATCATCGTCGGACCGACGACGGTTCGTCAGACAACCCGGGTCACTCCGCACCACTACACCCAGACCACCCGCACCAACGGACCAACCGCCGGACCACACTACAGCCGGGTCCACGTCCACTCCGGGTCGCACGGCACGAAGGTCCGCGAACGGGTCCGATAGAGACGATTGGCAGTGACAACCTCTTCAGACATCGGGTCGTGATCCGCGATTCGATGTCTGTCTGTTTTTCAGGCCAGGTGCCGGACGAGGAATTCGATCACGCGCGGAGCCATCGCGTTCGCGTACTGCCAGCCGAAGCCTCCGTGGGTCGATTCAAAATCGGACTCAAACGGAACCCCTGACGACGACAATTTGCTGGCGAGGGTTTGCACCCCGTCCATGCAGTAATGATCGGCCGGGTCGCACAGGAGCAGTTGGTGCTTGGGCCAATCGAGCGGATGGATGTGCAGCGTGGCGGTCGCCTGCCGCGCGGCTTCGCGGTCGGGAAAGATTTCGTCCAGCGTCATTCCGTGTCCGTACCAGCTTTCAAAGTCGACTTTCGGTGAAATCGCCGCGACGACCGGGAACTGCCGGGCGTGCCGATAAGCCAACTGCAGCGCCCCCTGACCGCCCATCTCGACCCCGGTCAGTCCGATGCGTGCGGGCTCCAGTTCCCATCGGCTGCGACAGAACGTTGGCAGTTGTTGCGACAGGAATGTGACCGGGCTGAGCGTGGGATCAAACGGCGCGAAGACGCGGTCCGACCACCAGCAGCCCGGACCGAGCGGACAGACGCACGCCAGGCCATGCTCGTTCAACTGCTCGGTGTAGACGGGGTTGTCGCGGAGCGTCAGTCCGTCATAGCCATGCAGAAAGACCACCACCGCGCGCGGGGGTCGCGGGGCATCCGGTTCGAACACTTCAACCGGTTTGGCGGACATCTCAGCGGAAGACCACGGCACGACAAGATCCTTGATTCGGAAAGGGCTGCAAACCAGCGCGGGTCGCGGTAAGGTAAGCGCCCGGCGTCTCCAATTCCAAGGCCGGGTTGCCGAATCGTGTCGCGGCGCAGTCAGCACGGTGGATTTGTTTAGCGTGACCCGCGCTGGAGTGTTTCCCCGGCCGACGGGGATGTCTGCCTGGGCAAGGATGAATTCCGTTGAACCAACTTCTGCAACTGTTGCTGCCGACGCGGCTGTTGCAACCGCTGTTCAAGCCGATCATCCGGCTGTTCCTGGGCTTCATTGCGATCCCCCTCTTTCGGTTGTTTGTCCGCCGCGTCGTCAGGGTGCAGGATCTGGATGAGGAACTCGAAAAGGATCTGGAACAATGGTTCCGCGGGGCGCTCCTGCTGCTGATCGCGACGCAGAACATGGAGTCGACCATGTTCGGCTGGCTCCGCCCCGAAACGCGCGACAGCGTCTTCTTCATGGCGGGTCGGCTGCTGCTGGCGATCGGTGTGATCGAAGGGATGCCCGATCAATCGCTGTTCGCGCTGATTTACCCCGGTCCGCAGGCCCCCAAGATTGAAAAGGGCCGGGTGCTCTGGAGCCTGATCTGCTACGTCCCGCTGTTGCTGAAGGGGATGTTGTGCCAGCACCTGAACCGCTCATCGCCGGTCCTGGCCATCCTGGCGGTGATCTGGCCCAACGGCACCGACACCGACATCACCATCGGCTGGGTCTGCTACGGGATGGCCGTCGGGCAGTACCTGTTCATCGGACTGGTGGCGTCGAAGGACAAGGCGCTCGGCGTGCTGCAAAAATTCGACGAAGCGGTCGCCCGCCAACGCCGGGAAATCGAACACGAAATCGAACTCCACGCGGAAGCCCGGCAGCAGGCCGCGGTGCGATTCCACGACCACGACCACGGGCAGATGTAGAGTGGATAGTGGGCAGTGGATAGTGGATAGTGGGGAACGGACGGGGCACGGGGTTTCTCACCTCTTCCCTATCTACGACCCACCACCCACTATCCACTACTCCCATGCCCCGCATCCACCAGTTGTCCGCCAGTGTCGTGAACAAGATCGCCGCGGGCGAGGTCATCGAGCGTCCGGCCAGTGTCGTCAAAGAACTGCTGGAAAACAGTCTCGATTCGTTGGCGACGCGGATCGAAGTCGACGTGGTGGCGGGGGGAACCGAGCTGATCCGGATCGTCGACGACGGTGAGGGGATTCATCCCGACGACCTGTTGCTCGCCGTGACCAGCCACGCCACGAGCAAGATCAGCAACGCGGATGATCTGTTTGGCGTGCAGACGATGGGGTTTCGCGGTGAGGCGATGGCATCGGTCGCCGAAGTCAGCCGACTGAGGGTTCGCAGCCGTCAGGAGGGACAGCCGCATGGCATGGAACTGTCCGTCGACCTGGGGCGCGTCGAGCCGCCGCGGCCGTGCGGATGCCCGTTCGGAACGCAGATCGAGATCCGCAATCTGTTTGAGAACACGCCCGTTCGGCGCAAGTTTTTGAAGACGATCTCCACGGAATTCGGACACGTCGCCGAACAGTTCGCCCGGATCGCACTCGCCAATCCCCGGCTGCATCTGGTGCTGCGTCACAACGACAAGATCGTTCACGAGCTGCCGGCGACCGACCGGCCGCTCGACAGGATTCGCCTGTTTTTTGGGGCCGAAGTCGCCGACGAGTTGATTGCGGTCGAATCGGTCCAGGACGGCACGCGGATGTGGGGCTATGTCGGCCACCCGAACAATTCGAAGTCGTCGCGACGCCAGCAATACCTGTTTCTAAACGGGCGCTGGATCCAGGATCGCTCGTTGCAACACGCCCTGACCGAAGGTTACCGCGGCTTGCTGATGATTGGCCGGCAACCGGTCGGGTTTCTGTTCATCGAGCTCCCCCCCGACCGCGTCGACGTGAACGTGCATCCCACCAAGATCGAGGTCCGGTTTCGGGACAGTCAGCAACTGTTCCGGCAACTGTTGTCGATGATCCGGTCGAAGTTTCTGAGCCTGGACATTCAGAGTCAGCTTCGACTCCCGGCCGGGGCGGCCTCCCTGACAGGCGGTTCGCTGACCGGATTCGCGCCGCCGCCGTCCGCGTCGCTCATCAGACAGCGGGAACTGGTCTCTGAGTTTGGCGACTGGTCCACAAATCAAATCAGCGGCCGAACGGGTGATGTCTCGCCGTTCCGGCCATTCCCCGCGGAACTGCCGCGCATCGCGTTGCCGCTGGATGAACAGTCACAGCGCGGCGCATTCGCGCCGGAGAGTCGGGAAACGTCGCGCTGGTCGGAGACCTCCGAACCCGGTGCCCGTGAGACAGAGTTCACAACCGAAGGTGACACACCGCCTCACCACGCGAACGATGAATCGGCAGGACAAGGGCCTCCCGCAGTGGCGGGTGCGGACTCGAAAGGAGTGTCCAACCCGAACGACCCGACGTCGGCATCCCACCATCCGGACCCGCGCGAGGGGACGTGGCCTGATTCCCGCGCGATGCAGATCCACGACTGCTACCTCGTGGTCGAGACCCCCCAGGGGATGACCGTCATCGACCAGCATGCCCTGCACGAGCGGATCGTCTACGAGCACCTGCGCGAGCGCGTGCTGGCCGGCGCGGTCGAATCACAGCGGTTGCTAGTTCCGCAGCCGATCGAATTGACCGGCACCGAGGCCGCGATGCTGCTGGAACAGGCGGAAGCGTTCGACCGGGCGGGACTGGGTTTGGAGGACTTCGGCAACGGCACCGTGCTGGTCACGCGCTACCCGGCGATGCTCAGACGGGTGGACCTGAACGAACTGGTCCGCGATCTGCTCGCCAAACTCGATGGGGGCGGCGCGGCCGGAGTGCAATCGTCGGCGCGCCGCGATATTCTCGACGAACTGCTGCACATGATGAGCTGCAAGGCGGCCGTCAAAGCCGGGCAGCGGTTGAGTCAGGAGGAAATCGAGAGTTTGTTGCAGCAACGGCACTTGGTGGACGATGCTCATCATTGTCCGCACGGACGACCGACGGCCCTGTCACTGAGCCGGTTGGAGTTGGACCGGCAGTTTGGCAGATTGGGCTGAGATGTGTTCCTGTGACGGAAGCCCGCATCGATCGCGACCAACAGAATCAGGGTCGCGACTTTGAAAGGCCATCCGAGAAGGGGTCGGGACCAACCGAGCGCCGCGAGTGATCGCGGTGTCGACTGC
>JANMLE010000141.1:0-3220 GCA_031372385.1 Planctomycetota bacterium
GCGACATCACCGCCGTCTGCGGCGTGGGAATCAGGGTCCGAAGCAAGTCCGACAACTGCACCGGACCGTGCAGAGACAGGGCGATCAGCCACGGTGCCACGGTGTACAGGGCGAACGACGAGAACGTCAGCGCGAGCATCAGCAGGACATATCCCGCCTTCAACGACGGACCGGCGGCGGACTTCTTGGCGGGCATGAATCGTTCCTCTCAGGCGCGGTGGCCCGCGGTTGATTGTCGAACGGCTCTCAACCTCGCACCCGGTTCATCGACGAGGTTCACTGACGCCGGTGCCAATAACCGGGGCGACGAGCCGCATGCGCAACAGCAACGATCATTACTGATTGATCCTCGCGCATTCGGTAGATCAAGACATGGGGAAAGCCGGTGACACGTAACTGGCGGTACGAGCCTCGAAGGAACGGATAGGACTCCGGTGCGGCCGCGATCCGGTTGGCGGTACGCTCGACCTGGAGGCGAAAACGGTCTGCCGCGGCCGGACTGCGGGTGCGATACCACGCTTCGGCAACCTGAGCCTCCTTTCTGGCCAGACGATGAAAGACAATGATCGCCACGAGACTCAGTCCGTGTCCCATAGTTTTGACAGCGGGACGGCATTTGTTGAGTCCGCGAATCGGCGATCCAGTTCTTCCATCAAATTGTCGTCGTCGACGGATGCGCCGAACCCCTCATTGGGAAACGATTCCAGCAACCGGGCAACCAACTGAAACCGATCCTCATCCGGAAGGTTCAGTGCGGCTTCCAAGATTTGTTCCGCTTGCGTCATGTCCTCTGCTCCAAGTCGAAATGTCGGATGAAACGTCCGAAATTGGGATGGGCGGATGATTGAGTGATCCTTGTGATCACTGCTGCCGCGCTCGTGCAATTCTCCATGCTCATCTCCAATCTCATCAAATTGTGTCGCGTCGTTGGCAGGATCACCACTGGATCTGGCTCTGCACCGGATGCGTGTGCATGTCGGCCCGTTGTTCGATCGGCCAGGCGCGCAGTTCGTCGACCAGTTTCACGAGCCCGTTCACGGCGGCCTCGAAGATGATTTTGCCCTTCTCCGCGGTCCCCTTGGTCGCGTCGCCATGCACGCCCGTCTTGGTCCAGCGGCCCCAATAGTCGTTGAACCGCACGAAGTAGTTCATCGTGCTGTCGCTGCTGACGAACTCGCCCATCCGGTCGTTGTCCGCGACCGCCTTGTCCATCTGCACGCGATCGCCCGCCAGGTACAAGTACAGCGATGTTTCAAACTCGTCCGCGTGGGCGATGACCTTCGATTCGCGGATCTTGTGGAATTCCTCCATCAGGAACCAGAAGTACGTCGTGGCGAAACAGAGCGACTTCGTTTCGAGCACCGTCTTCCGCGCGATCAGTTCGATCAGCGGCGCGTTCGAACCGTGGCCGTTCACGATCAAGATCTTCTCGAATCCGTGGTACGCAACGCTCTTGGTGATGTTCAGCCCGAAGTTGATGAAGACGTCGGGTTCGATGTGAATCGTGCCGGGGAAGTCGATGTGATGACGGTTCAGCCCGTACGGAATCGGCGGCAGCACGAGCACCTTGTCCGGGACGCGCCGGCCGACTTCGTGGCAGACCTGTTCGCACAGGAAGAGGTCGACATCGATCGGCAGGTGATGCCCATGCTGCTCGGTCGAACCGGTCGGCAGGATGATCAGCTTCTGCATCCCGATGGCATCGTTCATCTCGGGCCAGGTCAGCCGGTTGTAGCGGTACTCGGTGGCGGCGTTGCTCATGGTGGGGTTCCTTCTTTCGTTCGGAGCGGAGTGGCGTTGGCCCGGAGATTCACCACGAATCTCACGAATAACACGAATCCGAAGCCAAGTCAGAAGAGGCGGCAACCATCCCGTCAGTTGACGCGGCGGGACTCCGGAATCACGCCGCTGCTCACAGGTCCTTTCTGATTCGTGCGATTTGTGGGATTCGTGGTTCCTCCTGAATGTTCCCGATCAGCCGAGCGGTTCAGCAGTCGGTTCGACGGAATCCTCGATCGATTTCGTGCAGTCGATTAGCAACCAGAAAATACCGCTGGCAAGGTACATCGCGGCCACTAGCAGGAACAACGGACCCCAGTCGGTGTGTGAAATTGTCTTCCCCTCGATCAGATGCTTGGTCGTGTTCCAATCGAGCAACACGCCGAACACGATCGGCATGGTGATGCCGCCGATTGTGCCCGCCGTGTTGATGATGCTGAAGACCGTCGCCGAACAACGTCCGCCGAGATCCGTGCAGGTGCCCCACACGGTCGGCTGGCTCCAGTCGCTGAAGAACTTGGCCAACATCAGGACGATGCCCGCCGCGACCGGCCCGCCTTGAAGACTGACGGCGATCAGCAACCCGCAGCCAATCACCTTGCCGACGAATCCGATCCCGCTGCGCGACCAGCGACGGTTGCCCGAGGTCCGGATCAGGCGGTCGTTCAACCATCCACCGGCGATCCCGCCCAAGGCACCGCCCCACAAGGGCAGACTGGCCAACCAGCCGATGCTGTCGATCGTCTGTCCGTGGCGTTCCTCGAAGTACTGGCCGATCAGCGAGAGAAAGACGACATCAGAGCCGGCGTCGAGAAACTGTTGCACGACGAAGAACTGCAGGCTGCGGTTGCGAAAGGCGCGCGACCACGGCAGTGCGCCCTTCAACGATTGCACCGCTTCGCCCTCGGCGATCAGGCGGCTTTCCGCATCGTTGACCTGCGGATGCTCCGTCGGCGAGTTGCGAAACAGGATCAAGAAGGTCAGACCAAACGCGACGCCCGCCAGTCCCATCACCCACAGCGCCGTCTGCCACGACAGGCGACACCAGCCCATCAGCACGGTTCCCAGAATGATCGTCGCCATCGCCCCGCCGGCGCGGCCGGACGTCGTGGCGACCCAGCCCTGCACCGTCGTGCGTGTGCGCAGCGGAAACCAGACTCGCGTCGCCTTGGTGAGCCCCGGATAACAACCGGCCTGGGCCGCTCCAAACAGCAACCGCAAGCCGCCGATCACCGGCAGGCTGCGCGTCAGCCCAAATCCGATCAGCGCGATCGACCACAGGATGATGCTGGTCCCCAGAAACAGATGCGGCCCGAAAAAGTCGATGACGATTCCGCTCGGAATCTGCCCGGCCGCGTAGGTCCAATAGAACAGCGAGAACACAAACTGCGTCTGTGTGTTGCTGAAGCCGTACGTCTTCTTGATCTCCGGCCCGACGATG
>JANMLE010000143.1:0-1388 GCA_031372385.1 Planctomycetota bacterium
CACGAATCTCACGAATCGGAAGACAAGACGGAAGATGTGGCATCCGTTCCGTAAGTTGCAGCGACGGGACGCAGGAATCACGCCACTGCTCACATGTCCTTCCTGATTCGTGCGATTCGTGGTTCCTCCTGAATGTTCCCGTTCAGCCGAGCGGTTCAGCAGTCGGTTCGACGGAATCCTCGATCGATTTCGTGCAGTCGATCAGCAGCCAGAAAATGCCGCTGGCAAGGTACATCGCGGCCACCAGCAGGAACAGCGGACCCCAGTCGGTGTGCGATATTGTCTTCCCCTCGATCAGATGCTGGGTCGTGTTCCAATCGAGCAGCACGCCGAACACGATCGGCATCGTGATGCCGCCGATTGTGCCCGCCGTGTTGATGATGCTGAAGACCGTCGCCGAACACCGGCCGCCGAGATCCGTGCAGGTGCCCCACACGGTCGGCTGGCTCCAGTCGCTGAAGAACTTGGCCATCATCAGGACGATGCCCGCCGCGATCGGCCCACTTTGCAGACTGACGGCGATGAGCAACACGCAGCCAATCACCTTGCCGACGAATCCGATCCCGCTGCGCGACCAGCGACGGTTGCCCGAGGTCCGGATCAGGCGGTCGTTCAACCATCCACCGGCGATCCCACCCAACGCGCCGCCCCACAACGGCAGGCTGGCCAACCAGCCGATGCTGTCGATCTTCTGTCCGTGGCGTTCCTCAAAGTACTGGCCGATCAGAGACAGAAAGACAACATCAGAGCCAGCGTCGAGAAACTGTTGCACGACGAAGAACTGCAGGCTGCGGTTGCGAAAGGCGCGCGACCACGGCAGCGCGCCCTTCAACGATTGCGAGGTTTCCCCCTCGGCGATCAGGCTGTTTTCCGCATCGTTGACCTCGGGATGCTCCGCCGGCGAGTTGCGAAACAGGATCAGGAACGCCACACCAAACGCCACGCCCGCCAGTCCCATCACCCACAGCGCCGTCTGCCACGACAGGCGACACCAGCCCATCAGAACGGTCCCCAGGATGATCGTCGCCATCGCCCCGCCGGCACGGCCGGACGTCGTGGCGACCCAGCCCTGCACCGTCGTGCGCGTGCGCAGCGGAAACCAGACTCGCGTCGCTTTGGTGAGCCCCGGATAACAGCCGGCCTGAGCGGCTCCGAACAGCAACCGCAAGCCACCGATCACAGGCAGACTGCGCGTCAGCCCGAATCCGATCAGCGCGATCGACCACAGGATGATGCTGGTCCCCAGGAACAGATGCGGCCCGAAAAAGTCGATGACGATTCCGCTCGGAATCTGCCCGGCCGCGTAGGTCCAATAGAACAGCGAGAACACAAACTGCGTCTGTGTGTTGCTGAAGCCGTACGTCTTCTTGATCTCCGGCCCGACGATG
>JANMLE010000146.1:0-1041 GCA_031372385.1 Planctomycetota bacterium
CTAAGAATGGCTCAAACCGACGTGTTGCGGCATGAAAAAGACTCCCGACCCCTTCTCGAATAGGCTCTTACTTCTTCTCTTCTTTCTTTTCCTCTTTCTTCTCTTCGGGCTTGGCTTCCGCCGGCTTGGCCGGTTCGACGCCGCGCACGATTTGAAGTTCGGGGAGGGCGGCCTTCAACGCGGCCACACCGGCGTCGGTCACCTTGGTTTCCCACAGGTACAGCCGTTTGAGTTTCTTCAGCGATTCCAGAGGCTTCAGTCCCGCATCCGTGACGGCGGTCCCGTACAGGTTCAGGTATTCGAGACTTTCCAGGCCCTTGAGTTGTTCCAGCCCGGCATCTGTCACCTTGGTCCGTTCCAGGTGCAGGCGAACCAGTCCCTTCGAATCCTTGATGTGGACGAGGCCCGAGTCGGTGATGTCTTTGCCGCGCACGTTCAGTTGCGCCAGCTTCGGCAGATTTTTCAGCGGGGCCAGTTGCGCGTCTTCGATCTTGCCGTCGGCGAGATGGAAGGCCACATCGAGCCGCGCGTCATTTTGGGCGAGCTCCATTACCTGCCCACCCGCCTTGCGAATCTCCGCCATCGCCGCCTTTTCAGCGTCGGTCGGCGGTGCCTTCTCCTGCGAGTACCCGATCGAAGCAAACACTCCACTCATCACCAGACACAGACCAACAGTACGAATCATCGTGGCAGACTCCTTGAAGATGGAACGGCAGGTTGGCCAAACGCGGGTGGCAGTCTAACAAACCGTCCGGCCGCAGGTGTAGTGTCGGGCGAGGCTCCACCTGAGACCCACGAGGTTCGCCGACGGAAGGCCAGTGCAAATTGGTAATTGCAAATGGGTGTAACTCGCCTTCCGCTCGTTGAGCGGCATTGATTTGTCAGGAGTTATGGGGAGAAGAGGGTTGAGAAATGACCTCCTGGAGGGGAACATTTGTTTGTCAAAGGAATGTCACCCCCCAAACAGGAGATCAAGGAAGATGATCACCACAGAGCGTTCGTTTCTCAAGTGTCAAGAACGATTGGAGCAGTTGATTGAGT
>JANMLE010000222.1:0-1640 GCA_031372385.1 Planctomycetota bacterium
ATTCGGGAATGGCTGATGGCTGAAGAATCCGATACTCTTGGCGGCCTCACGTGCGCCGCGCATCGTCTTTCAAATCCCTTGTTTTGGCAGTGCATCCCATGACCAGCGCCTCGACCCAATGCTACGCCCCGACGGCCTCAGTGCCGGGGGAATTGAAGATCGTCAAGGACGCCACCTGCACGTTTTGCGGCTGCGTCTGCGACGACATCGATCTGACGGTTCAGGACAACCACATCACCGAAGCCAAGCGGGCCTGTGTGCTCGGCAAGGCCTGGTTTCTGAACCACAGCAACGATGACCGCCCGAGTTGCCTGATCGACGGCCAGCCCGCCACTTTGGAAGCCGGATACGATCGCGCGGCGCAGATCCTGACGACCGGCAAGTACCCGATCATCTACGGGCTGAGCGATTCCCCCTGCGAAGCCCAGCGGGTCGCCGTCAGCATTGTCGACTGGATCAACGGGACGATTGACACCACGACCAGCGTTTGCCACGGACCGTCCGGGATGGCGTTTCAGGGTGTGGGCGAAGTGACCTGCTCACTGGGGGAAGTCGCCAACCGCGGCGACCTGATCATGTTCTGGGGATCGAACCCGGCGGAAAGTCACCCGCGACACTTCACCAAGTACAGCCTGATGCCGAAGGGGATGTTCCTGCCCAACGGTCGCAAGGACCGGACCTGCGTGATGGTCGACGTCCGCCGGACGAAGAGCGTCAAGGCGGCCGACATCTTCATCCAGATCAAGCCGCGCACCGACTTCGAGGCCCTGTGGACCCTGCGGGCTCTCGCCAAGGGAATCGATCTCGACCCGCAGGTCGTGCTCCGCGACACGGGGGTCGAGTTATCCGTCTGGCAGGATCTGATGGCCCGCATGAAGGCGTGCAAGTTCGGCGTGATCTTCTTCGGCATGGGGGTGACGATGACCCGCGGCAAGCACGCCAACAGCGAAGCGCTGCTCGCCCTGACGCGCGACATGAACGCCTTCACCCGGTTCACCGCCAAACCAAACCGGGGACACGGCAATGTGACCGGTGCCGACAACGTCGTCGCGTGGCGCACCGGGTATCCGTTCGGCGTCAATCACTCGCGCGGTTATCCCCGGTTCAATCCGGGCGAATACACCACGGCCGACACGCTGGCCAACGGGGAAGCCGACTGCGGCATGACGATCGCCTGCGACCCAATGGCGAACTTCTCACAACCGGCCCGCCAACACCTGGCCAAGATTCCGTTCATCTCGCTGGACACGAAAGAGACCCCCACCTCCCGCGCGGCCGCCGTCGCGTTCACCGTCGCCACGTACGGCATCAACACCGGCGGCACCGTCTACCGCATGGACGATGTCCCGATCCCACTGCGCCCCGCGTTCCCCTCACCCCACCCGAGCGACTTCGACGTGCTGACCAACATCGAGGAACGGGTGAAGAAGTTGTTGGGAGTCGTGGGTTAGGATATCGGACGAATTCATGAACCGTTTGGAGATTCCACAATGACAACACAGACGTTGGTTGCCGACGACGCAAAGCAGAAGCTGGCCGAGACACTGGACCGCTTGATGAGCGGAACTCGCGACCCTCAGGAAATGAAGTGGGCCGCCGAGCAAATGAACCGGATGCGCGAAGAAATTCGCCAGCGTTGC
>JANMLE010000225.1:0-6256 GCA_031372385.1 Planctomycetota bacterium
ACCTTGGCCCACAGATCCCAGACGGCGTTGACGACCGCTGCTGTCGCGAGGTGGATGGCTCCCTTTTCGGGGCCGATCCAGCGCAACTGGCTGTCGCCCGTGATGTGCCGCCAGAAGCCGGCCATGTCCCGCGTGAAGGACTCCAGCGTGCGGCCCTCAATGAGTGGTGCGAGAGCCCGGATGGCGAGGCAGCAGACTTCCGTTCCGCGACCGATGGTGAACGTCATCCCGTGACCGGCCAGGCCGTCAGGATGGTCGGTTTCCAGGATGACGTAGGCGGCCGAGTAGTCCGGATCGGGATTCATCGCGTCGGAGCCGTCGAGCATCCGCGACGTCGGAAACCGGATGTCGTGAATCGTCACACGGGTGATCGTGGTGGGCATGTCGGATCGCTTTGCCAAAGGAAAAGCCCGGCTCGTCATGAGCCGGGCTTGGAGGTCACACGGGAATCTGTCTCACTTGCGGGCCTGAATCTGGGCCAGCGACGCCGCCACCTGGCTGCGGGCATCGCGCATTTCGAGGATCACCTGCACAAACCGTTCGGGATATGGGACGCCGCGCATCAACAACAACGTGTTGCCTGCGGCATTCGTCAGTCGGATGTCGCCTGTCCGGAAGAAGACCTGGCGTGAATCGGGATCGATGGACACGCCGGCAATTTGGCCCAGCGGGACGGATTGAATCATCCGGATTCCCAGCGAAGTGACATGGTTCACACAGCGGTTCGTGACCGTGTAGCGGGAGCCCAAGACCTTCAGTCCCAAGTAAATCACGACGCCAAGCGGTGCCGTCAGCAGGGCGAAGACGTACGAGATCTTGACGCCCCAGATCTTCACCGGAATGCACTCGTACAGGCGGTTCAGGAACTCGCCGATGCCGGTGCAGGCGATCGACGGATACAACTCTTCGACCACCGATTCAAATCCCGGACTGACGCCCGAAATCGCCTGTACTTTCTTCGTCAACATGGCTTCCGTTTCGAATCCGTTTCAGAGTGGGAACCGACCGAGAACGCGACAGACCATAGCCGAAGACGGGGCGGAACTCCAGCGATGACGAGCCGCGAATGACCGAGCGCGATCGCAACGGAAGGCACGCCGTCATGGACGCAACGGATGGGACCGATGGGACGCAATGGGACCGATGGGACCGATGAGCCGCCCGTGGCTCGGTCGTCCCATCCGTCGCATTGGTCCCATTCGTCCCATCAGAACCGACGGAGACGCCAATCAGCGGCGTCTCGGCTGTCCGGGTGGCGCAGGTCGCGTGGCGAACCGGCGTCTCCGCGGCTATTCTGCCCGCATGGTCAACTATTCCTTTTTTGCGCCCCGGCAGATTGTGTTTGGCTGGGGGCGTCGTTCGGAATTGGGAACGCTGGCGGCGGGCCTGGGGCGTCGCGCGTGGCTCGTGTCCGGCAGCCGGACGCTCGAACGGACCGGTGTGATCGACAGCCTGGTCGGGATTCTCGAAACCGCCGGACTCGACGTGCTGGTCTTTCCGGTCGATTCGCGCGAACCCGAAGTGCGCGACGTCGATCAACTCGCCGCCGCATTTCGAACGCTGACACCGACGGAACTCGACGTGGTCGTGGCGGTCGGTGGCGGTTCCACGATCGATCTCGCCAAGGCTGCGGCAGCGCTGGCGACAAACCGGCAGGGGGAATCCGTTGCGGAGTTTCTCGAAGGAGTCGGCCGCGGTCTGCAGATCACCCAGCCGCCGCTGAATCTGATTGCCGTTCCGACCACCGCCGGGACCGGTGCCGAAGCGACGAAGAACGCGGTGATCTCCTCGAACAGCAACGTGCCGCGCGGCGACTCTGCATCACAGACGTGCCCTCCATCGCCGCCCTACAAGAAGAGTCTGCGGTCCGACTGGATGGTGCCGCGGTTGGTCGTTGTCGATCCCGAGCTGACCGTCAGCGTGCCGCCGGACATCACGGCCTACACCGGCATGGACGCGATCACCCAACTGATCGAGAGTGACATCTCGCGCCGTGCGGCCCCGATTCCGCAGGCGCTTTGCCGACAGGGGCTGCAACTGGCGATCCCCGCGCTGCCGGTCGCGGTCGCCGACGGCACGTCGCGCGCGGCGCGCGAGGCGATGTCGCACGCGGCGCTGTTGTCCGGGATGGCGCTGGCCAATTCGGGACTGGGGCTGGCGCATGGCGTGGCCGCCGCCTTGGGTGTCACATGCAACGTCCCGCATGGTCTGGCATGCGCGGTGATGTTGCCGGTCGCCCTGCGGTTCAATCGCGAGGTGAGCCGCCAACGGCTGGCCGATCTGGAAGCGCTGTTTGATCCCACTGTTCGCGACGATGCCTGCGCCGCGGATCGATTCATCGAGCGCATCGAACGACTGTGTCATCAAGTGGGAATTCCCAGCCGCCTGCGTGACATCGGTGTGTTGCAGGAGCAGATCCCGTCGCTCGTCACCGGCTCACGCGGCAACAGCATGAGCGGCAATCCGCGCGATGTGTCGGACGAAGAACTGCGGGCCATTCTGGAGCAACTCTGGTGATTCTGGCAGCGGGACTGACCCCCGCGTGGCAACAGATCCTGACCTTCGACCGCCTGACGACGGGACAGGTCAATCGCGCCCGATCGACGCTGTGGTGCGGCTCGGGGAAGGTGCTCAACGTCGGTGCGGCGCTTCATCACTTGGGAGCCGAATCGCTGACACTCAGTCCGGTCGGCGGTGCGACGGGCGCGCAGATCCGCGACGACTTTGCCCGGCGCGGCATACCGTCATGCTGGCTCTCGACGAGTGCTTCAACCCGTGTCTGCACCACACTGCTGGATGAATCGACCGGCACCACGACCGAGCTGGTCGAGAATTCGTCGCCGCTCACCGAGACGGAACTCAACCACTACGTCGCCGCGTTTGCCGAAGAGGCGCGCGCGGCCCGATGTGTCGTGCTCAGCGGGTCGCTGCCTCAACAGACACCGGGAGACTTCTATCGGCGGTTGATGGAACAGTGCGCGGCGAACACGACCACGCTCATGGATGTCCGCGGACGCGAGTTGATCGAATGCCTGCCGCTGCGGCCGCTGCTGGTGAAGCCGAACCGGGAGGAACTGGCGGCGACGGTCGGTCGTCCGTTGGAGTCCGAAGCGGCAGTCATCGAGGCGATGTCGGAGGTGCGGCATCAGGGGGCCGAATGGGTGATCGTCAGCAGCGGCCCCGATCCGTTGCTCGTCCTCGGGCCGCACGGATTGAGTCGCATCACGCCGCCGTCTGTCCGCGTCGTCAATCCGATCGGCTGCGGCGACTCGCTGACGGCGGCGATTGCGATGAAGATCCATTCCGGCTGCGATCCACTGGACGCGATCCAGTTCGGCGTCGAATACGCCGCGCGAAAAGCGGGGACGCTGTTTCCGGTGTTGTGTGGCGAGTGACGAGTGGCGAGTGGAAGGCGGTCCGAATCGGGGTGATGGTCGGTTCATGGCGATGTCTGCCGGATTGCGTAGAATGCGGTGCGTGCCGGGTGCGGTTGCGGGTTGAAGACGATGGTCGGCTGGCTCGGCTGGTAAAGTTGAGTGACAGGAGAATGACACGATGATTCGAGTTCCAGGTTGCCTGATCGCGACCCTCATGTTGGTCCCCTCGTGGGCGGTCGCTCAAACGAATGAGCCGATCGAGTTTGGGCGACAGATCCAACCGATTCTCGCCAAGCGCTGTTACGCCTGCCACGGGCCGGACAAGGCGGAGGGGGGCTTGCGGCTCAACCAACAAAAGCTGGTGTTTGAGAAGCTGGATTCCGGCAAACGGGCTGTCGTCGCGAAGGATGTCGAACACAGCGAACTGCTGCGCCGCATCCTTTCCACGGACGAAGCCGAACAAATGCCGCCCGATGGCCCGAGGCTGACGGAACAGCAGGTCGATCTGCTGAAGCGGTGGATCGAACAGGGGGCCGAATGGAAGGAGCACTGGGCGTTCGTCGCACCGGCGGCCGTCCAACCACCCGTCGTGAAGAACGGGGCGTGGGTCGCCAATCCGATCGATGCGTTCATCCTCAACAAGCTCGAAAAGAACGGCCTGCCGCCCGCCGCCCCGGCTTCCAAGACTGCACTGCTGCGCCGGGTCACCTATGATCTGACCGGCCTGCCGCCGACACCGGCCGAAGTCGACGCCTTCCTGGCCGACGCTTCACCGAACGCCTACGAACAGGTCGTCGATCGGTTGCTGAAGTCGGACCGCTACGGCGAGCAATGGGCGCGGCACTGGCTCGATATCGTCCGCTATGCCGACACCAACAGCTTCGAACGGGACGGCGTCAAACCGAATGCGTGGCGCTACCGCGACTACGTGATCCGCGCGTTCAACTCGGACAAGCCGTATGACCGCTTCGTGCGCGAACAACTCGCGGGAGACGAACTCCCCGACGGCGCGTCGGACGGAATCATCGCCACCGGGTTCTATCGGCTGGGCCAGTGGGACGACGAACCGGCCGACCGGTTGCTCGCGCTGTACGACGGGTACGATGACATGATCTCCACCACCAGCCAGGCGTTTCTCGGACTGACGGTGAATTGCGCGCGGTGCCACGATCACAAGATCGATCCGATCACGCAGGCCGATTACTACAGCATGCTCGCGTTCTTTCAGGGGGTGACCCCGAACGGCAACCCGAATCCGAATGTCGAGCGGGCGATCTTCGAAGGGGACGCCGCGCGGGCCGACTACGAAGCCGCCCAGCAGAAGCATCGCGAGAAGCTCGACGCCACGCAGGCCAAAGTCTTGGCCATCGAGAAGGAATTCCGCGACCGGCTGTCGAAGCAGGATCAGGACATGGATCCTCCCGACATGGATGACTTGGAATACCGCTTCTACCGTGACACTTGGCAGAAGCTCCCCAACTTCGACGCCCTCAAGCCGGAGACCGTCGCGAAACTCGAACAGCCGTATTTTGACATCTCGCCCGCCACGCGCGAGTTCTCGTTCGGCTTCGTCTTCGTCGGGACTCTGAAGGTTCCCGCCAATGGCGAGTACACGTTCATCGTCGATTCCGACGACGGCTCGCGCCTGACCGTGGATGGCAGGCCGATCATCCTCCTCGACGGGATTCACGGCACCGGCAATCCGCAAGTGGCGAAGATCACGCTGAAGCAGGGGCGCGTTCCCATTCGAGTCGACTATTTCCAAGGGCCCAGCGGCGCGAAGGAACTGATCGTCAAGTGGTCCGGTCCGGGGTTCGAACAGCGGTATCTGTCGGCGATGATCGAAGACGGCGTGAAGCTGCCCGACCGGCGCGGCAAACGACGGGACTTCGTCGCGCTGATGAAGACGCAGGGACCGAACATCCTCGGGGCCGAGCGTCACAAGGAATACACGAAACTCGCCAATGAACTCGAAGAGTTGAAGCGGTTCAAACCGGCCGCCAGCTTCGCGCTGTGCGTGACCGAAACGGGACCGAGCCCCGCCGACACGTTCCTCCTGAAACGCGGCAACCCGCAGTCGCCGGGCGACAAGGTCGTCCCCGCGTTCCTGTCACCACTGGGGGGCGGCAAGGCGGCGATTCCCGCACCGGCTGCGGATTCCAAGTCGTCCGGCCGACGGCTGGCGCTGGCCAACTGGATCACGTCGCCCGACAACCGCCTGACCGCCCGCGTGATGGTCAACCGAATCTGGCAGCATCACTTCGGCCGCGGAATCGTGCGGTCTCCCAACAACTTTGGCTTTCTCGGCGACGCCCCCACGCATCCCGAACTGCTCGACTGGCTGTCCGCCGCGTTCATCCGCGGCGAGTGGCGCATGAAGCCGCTGCACAAGCTGATCGTGATGTCGAACGCCTACCGGATGTCATCTCACCCGAATGCGGCCGCTCATGCGAAAGATCCGCTGAACAATCTGTTCTGGCGGTACGACATCCGGCGTCTGAGCGCCGAAGAGGTCCGCGATTCGGTGCTGGCGGTCGATGGCCGGCTGAATCCCGCCATGTTCGGACCGGGGATCTATCCCGAGATCTCGGACGAGGTGAAGGCGGGGCAATCGGTTCCGGGCGCGGGCTGGGGGAAATCATCACCCGAGGACCAGGCGCGGCGCAGCATCTATGTCCATGTGAAACGATCGCTCGTCCTGCCGATCCTGTCCGACTTCGACTTTGCCGACACCGACAGCAGTTGTGCGGCGCGCTTCGTGACGACTCAGCCGACCCAGGCGTTGGCGATGCTCAACGGCAGCTTCCTCAACGACCAAGCCGCCGAATTCGCCAAGCGCCTGCGAAAAGAAGCCGGCAACGACGTGAAGCGCCAGGTCG
>JANMLE010000229.1:0-8197 GCA_031372385.1 Planctomycetota bacterium
GATCCACTCGTCGGACTGACTGACAACTCCAAGCCGCTGCGCAGCAAGTTGCTCGCTGTTCCCGCGCTGAAAGCGAAGTACCTGGCGCACGTCAAGACGATCGCCGAGGAATGGCTCGACTGGAACACGCTGCAACCCGTCGTCGATCGGTACGTGTCCTTGATCGACGGCGCGGTCAAAGCGGACACAAAGAAGCTGACCTCATACGAGGCGTTTCAGCAGACGGTCTCGTCCGAACAACGTCCCGCAGCCACAGGCGGCCGCCCACAGATGTCGCTGCGATCGTTCGCCGACCAGCGCCGCAAGTTCCTGTTGAACCATCCGGAAATCAGGGCCTTGGGAACGGTGAAATAGGCTCGTACGGAAGGCTGACAGTCCAGGGCCATCATCGTGTTGAAACTGGGCACGGGTGACACCGAGGACCGCCGAATGACATTCCATCGGGCCAGCGGTATCATCCCACCGCCTGCCGCAGCCTGCGGCTGTTGTTCCGCCCATGCCAACCTCGATCCGCCATCGCGATGAAGAGCCTTCATGTCAAATGTGACCTACAAGTCCACCGGAGTCGATCTGGAGCTCTACGATGAAGCGATGCGGCGTCTGCCGGCGCTGATGCAGCGCACACACACGCCCCGCGTGCTTCCCCTGGCCGATGCGTTTGCCGGACTGATGCGACTGAACCACAGCAGCCGGCCGGGGGCCGCCAGTTACGACGATCCGGTGCTCGTTTCGGGAACCGACGGTGTCGGGACGAAACTGAAGGTCGCCCAGTTGGTGGGGCGGTTCGACACCGTCGGCATCGATCTCGTCGCGATGTCGGTCAACGATGTGCTCTGCTTGGGGGCCGAGCCGCTGTTGTTCTTGGACTATCTGGCCCTGGGGAAGGACAACCCGGACCTGATCGCCGCGCTGGTGAAGGGGGTCAGCGACGGGTGTGTCGAGTGCGGTGCGGCGCTGCTGGGTGGTGAAACGGCCATCATGCCCGACATCTATGCGGAAGGCGATTTCGACATGGCCGGCTTCTGCGTCGGGGTGGCCGAGCGAACGCAACTGATCGACGGCCGGGGAATCCGTCCGGGTGACGTGGTGATCGGAGTCCCCTCGAACGGGTTTCACTCCAACGGTTACAGTCTGATCCGGCGCGTGGTGTTCGGCCTGGCCGGACTGAAGGTCGACCAGACGGTCGCGGAACTCGGTCGCACCGTCGGCGACGTGCTGCTGGCACCGACGCGGCTGTATCCGAAGCTGATTCTGGGAATCTTGAAGACGCATCGGCCGAACTCGGCGGTCTCCGGGTTGGCGCACATCACCGGCGGCGGACTGAAGGACAACATCGAACGGTTGTTGCCGGACGAATGCCGGTTGGTGATTGATCGGTCGTCATGGCAGGTGCCGCCCGAGTTCAACTGGCTGCAGGGTCTGGGCGGGATCGAGCGTGAGGAGATGTACCACGTGTTCAACATGGGCATTGGCTTCACGCTGATCGTGCGACCACAGTTTGCCAGCGCCATTCAGAGCGACCTTTCACGCGCCGGCAGTCCGAACTGGGTGATCGGCGAAATGAAGGCCGGTCCGCGCGGTGTGGAATACGTCAACTGAAAGTGTATCGCCCATGAGTTTCATGACCGAAGAACTCAACCACCGGTTGAACTGGCTGCGCGACGAGCAGGCCCGGACGAACGCCAGCCTCGAAGGCCGCATCAAGGTGTTGGAAGCCGAGAACACCGACGTTCGGAATCGGCTGATGGTGCTGACGCGACTGCTGATCGCCCGCCAAATCGCCTCGGCCGAAGAGATCGCCACGGCGCTGTCGGCGATGTCCACCCCCGCAGCCCCCGAGCCGCCGACTCCCGAACCCGAATCGGCTCCGAAGACATCGTGAATTAGAGGCCTGAGGCGGCAGTGCTGCGTCGACGCAAAGACGTTGGGTTGTCATCGTAGCCACGTTCGCCAGAACGTGGGGGGAGGTGTTGGACTTGCCCCGCGCTCTGGCGAGCGTGGCTACCCCCAAGATCAAGCGTGGACGCAGCAGTAGTAGCGACTCTCCCTCAACTCATTCTGTCTCCTGTCTTGCTCCAATCTCCAACCCCCGGTCTCACGCCGTGACTCTTTCTCGCTTCCACCAATACCGCCGCGTGTTCGGGACGTTTTTTCGAAACGCCCTCGTCCGCGAGACGTCGTTCCGCAGCAACTTCGTCATCACGCTGGTCACGCGCGGGTTCTGGTTTGTCGTGCAGGTGCTGCTGTTTGACCTGATCTACCGGCAGGTGCCCACGATCAACGACTGGTCGCGTGAGGAATACTTCGGGTTCATGGCCACCGTGATGCTCGTGAACGCGATCGTCGAGACCTTCTTCATGCCGAACTGCGCCCGGTTCAGCGACCTGATTCGGACCGGCGATTTGGACTTCGCGCTGCTCAAGCCGATCGACACGCAGTTTTTGGTGTCGCTGGAGAAACTCGAGCTGGCGATGGTGTCGCAAATGGTTTTCGCGGTCGGGCTGCTCGGTTATTCGGTGCTGCACGTCGGACGACCGGTTCCGCCGATGGCGGTCGTGTTGTACGTGTTGCTGATCGTTGCCGCGGTGACGTTCTTCTACAGCCTGATGATCGGCCTGGCGGCGACCAGCATCTTCTTCGGACGGAACCAGGGATTGCTCGACTTCTGGTTCTACGTGACGATCTTCGCCCGCTATCCGAGCAGCATCTACAGCGGTTCGCCCACGGGTGAAGTTGTGCGGTTCGTCTTTTCGTACGTGTTGCCGATCCTCTTGGTCATCACCGTGCCCGCGCGGGTGCTGCTGGGCAAGACGCTGGAACCGAGCTGGCTGGCGGGACTGACACTAGTGGCGGGGGCGGTCAGCTTCGCGGTGTCGCGCATGGTGTTCCACTGGTCGCTGCGTCACTATCGGAGCGCGAGCAGTTGAAAGCGCGCGGGCAACTGAAAACGCAGCCCTGTCGAACGGCGATTTCTGGTCGAACAACTTTGATTGACCGCGTTGCTGTAGCACGGACGCCTCGTCCGTGCGTCCATCGGTCTCGGAAATCTCGCACGGACCAGGCGTCCGTGCTACGGGGCAAATGAAAGTTGTTCGGCCACTACTTCTTCCGCTTTTTCGGAGCGGGTGCCTCTTCCTCTTCTTCGTCCTCGAAGTCGACAGACGCGATCTCGTCCATTGATGACGGCGGGCCGGAAGTGAGGTCATCGTCGCTGTCGGCCATGATGTCGGCATCGCCATCGGATTCGTCGTCGAAGGCGGAGACCGAGTCATCGTCGTCATCGTCCGCCTCTTCGACATCCTCCACGGCCTCGACCTCATCGTCGTCATCCGCTTTGGCACCCTTTCGGGAAGCAGTCGCCTTGCCGACATCGTCGGCGGACTTCCTGGCACCGCCGAAAATCAGCAGGCCGAAGGGAATCAGAGCGACCAACGCGGCACAAAGCAGGGTGACACCGACAAGCACCTTCATCATGGTCGGCAGAGTGTCGGCCTGCTTGAGGAACACCACCACGAGCAGGTAGGCGAGAAAGCCGGCTGGAATGGCGGCGACCAATGACGTCAATGCGCGTTGCGTTCGTCCCACGACTCTGTTCCCCTCGACGGCTGCCGCAGCGGTTGAAAATGCCGCGGGCTCATCCTAGTTCTCGGCACTGATCGGAAGCAAGATCGGCATGGTGTCACTGGAAGGCGTATTCGATATCCCCGCGGTCCGGGCGGCCCGTGACAAGCCGCGCCGATTGTAACGATTCTTCAGCCGGGGGGTGGAAGAAGTGGCGAGTGGCGAGTGATGAGTGATGAGTGCAATCTGGAGTGGCGGGCGTTCCTGCGCTTCATTCATTTTGCACTTGGCACTTCTCACTTTGCACTGCGACTTCATGCTGCTGCGGCCTTCCGGTCGCTCCGTCACAGGTCGACCCGCATGGCTTGTTCCCAGCGGTGGAAGCCGAGTTTTTCGTAGAACGGGGCGACATCGTCCTCGCAGTCCAAGATCACCTTGTAGCAGCCGGCCTGGCGGCACACGTCCAGCAGGTGCTGGATCAGCGCGGCACCGACACCGTGATGTTGATGGTCCTGATGAACGGCGACATCTTCGACGTGTCCCACCAGGCCGCCGTTGTGGATGAACTTGGGTTCGATCAACAGGGACGCCGTCCCCTCCACGCGGTCCTCCAGCAGCGCCACATACGTGCGCACGCCGGAACGCGTCCGCCGGTGAAAGACCTCCAGTGCCTGTTCGTCGGTGAGGTCCGCGGGTTTGAGCGCCGCGAGCGCCGTGAGAAACCCGCGGCCCAAATCGGCCGCTTCCATCAATCGGATCGTGAGCGGTGGCGTTTCGTTTGTCATGATCGGACGAGTGTTTGCTGCCGCCGTCGCCGAGTCAAGTCGACGCGGTCCCGCAACGTGTTCTCCATCTTGTGACTCTCCGGCATTCCTGTTGAACAACACCCGTGAGCGGCAAGGCGCTAGCCGCCGGTCTGCTGTAAATCACCGGCGGCTAGCGCCTTGCCGCTCACTTCACACAACTTTCAACAGGAATAGCGGAGAGCCGATCTTGTACAATCAGCCCTCCACGAATTCGCCCCGAGGTTCCGTCGATGAAATCCACTCCAGACCGGCAGCTCCACGATCCATCGCGAACCGGTCGACGGACTCTCACCCGGATCGCCAAGCGATCACTGCGGGGTTTGTCGCACCGGTTCCGCCAGTTGCTGGCCGACCTGGCGAATGTCCACAGGGAACCGGTCGAGACGACGCACCAACTGCGCGTCACCTCGCGCCGGTTGGACGTCGCCCTGCGACTCTTCAAAGCCTGGCTACCACGCGGTCGACGGCACTGGATGCGGCGCGTTTTGAAAGACATCCGCTGTGATGCGGGGTCCGTTCGCGATTTGGATCTGCTCGAACAGCAATGGCGGCCATCCCACGGTGCCTTGGCGATGCAGGTTTCGCACGAAGCGGCCACGTGGATGCACAAGCGGATCCAGGTCGAACGCGCGCAGGCCCGGCGCCGGTTGTTCCATTGGACGAAGAAGTCGGCCTCGAACCGATTCCGGAAACGGTCGCAGCAACTTGTTCGCACGGCGCGACCGCAACGCAAGGGAAGCGTCCACGCCCGGATTTCTCAAGCTCTGGCGAAGCTGGTGGCTCGGTTGAAGGATTCACTGCCAACAACGTCGACCAGCCTGATGAACAGCCATCGAACTCGAATCGACGCCCGGCGAGTGCGCTATGCCCTCGAATTGCTGCACCCGGTATTGCCCGCCGATACCGCGACGATTGTGGCGTCGCTGGTCCAGGTCCAGGAACAGTTGGGCCAGATCAACGACGACGCGACCGCGATCCGGCACTTGAAGGCATCCATCGAAGCCTGCAACGCCCCGACGCTGGTTCCACAATTTCAATCATTGCTCGAACGTTGCGAATCCTCGGCGACGGCGCGTCTGGAGAAATGGAGCGTCGACATGTCTGACCAAGTCGGTGCGTTGGAGGATCTGCTCACAGTGCTCACCGTCGGCTGACGACGGTCATGCGTCGCGCAGTCCGGTTCGCTTTGTGCGGACAAGAACCAGGGCCATCGGGAATTTGAAATGGATAGTCTGTGACGTCGAGCCGCGCCCGTGAGGAAGCGGGTTTTCGGCCCAATCGTCCGCTACTTTGGGGGCGCGGCTCGAATGGACTTCATCCCATCTTGAAAAAGGCGATGGCCCTGGACGAGAACGACCGCGACTTGTCGACCCGGAATCGTTCCCGTAGAAACTCCGCGGCGGTGGATGTTCGTGGTGGAGGTGGTTTCATGCGGCGGCTCGGATACTTTTGGTCGGGGTTGCCGCTGTCGTCGAAATTGCAGTACCTCGCGCTGGGACTGATCCTCGGAACCCTGTTTGTCAGACGGGATCTCAACCCCGCCAACCGGTTCCTGGGATTGCCGCTGTGGCAGATCACCGTCCCGCTGATCCTCGGCACCTTCGTCCTGGGGCGGATGCTGTTGCCGGTCATGTTGCTGCACCCGGTGCGGGCCCAGCGGGTGCTGTATCTGTTCGGGATCAGTCTGTTCGCGGTGGGACTGATCATCGCCACCCGCCGACTGGTCATGATCACGCATCTCGGCATGACCTGTGCCATGTGGCTGGACGCGAGCTGCTGGTTCTGGTTCATTTCCGAAATCCAGCTTCGCGTCGCCGCGATGAAAGATCACCAACCGGCTCTTGTCGCGCGCGAACGCAGTTTCAGATCTGACGCCGATGAAGACAACGAAGAAGAGGAATCAGGACGATGACGGTTTCGCATTACGCATCCAGACTGCATGCCGCGATCACGTCGAAGCGGACCCCCGTGCTGGTGGGATTGGACCCGCGGTTGGACTGGCTCCCTCCCGATGTCCTGGCGCACGCCCGCGAACTGCATTCCGACGCCAGCGCGCAGGCGGCCGCGGCCTTCGAAGAGTTTTGCGTGCGGCTGATCGACGTGGTCGCTCCATTGGTCCCCGCGGTCAAACCGCAGGCGGCGTTCTTCGAGGAACTCGGGCCCGATGGCTGCCTGGCGCTGGCCAGGGTGATCCGCTATGCGCGGAACTCCGGATTGATCGTGATCTGCGACGCCAAGCGCGGTGACATCGGCACGACGGCCGAAGCCTACGCGCGGGGGTATCTCGCCGGTGCCGATCCCCAGGCGGCCCCGTGGCACGCCGACGCTCTGACCGTCAACCCGTATCTGGGCCGCGACACGCTGGAACCCTTCGTCAAAGTGGCGGTCGAGCGCGGCGCGGGGATCTATGTCCTGGTGAAGACCAGCAACCCGGGCTCCGCGTCGTTCCAGGATCGTCACGCCGACGGGCAGACCATCTACCGGCACGTGGCCCAGGTCGTTGAAGTTCTGGCCGAACAAACGGCGGAAGAAAGCGGCTTCGGCTGCGTGGG
This sequence comes from Planctomycetota bacterium, assembly GCA_031372385.1. Lineage (GTDB taxonomy): Bacteria > Planctomycetota > Planctomycetia > Planctomycetales > Planctomycetaceae > Schlesneria. The sequence goes on from JANMLE010000229.1 coordinate 6,920, forward strand.
GGCTGTTGTCGGAGCCACGTATCCCCACGAACTGGCCGAACTGCGCGCCGCCATGCCACATGCCCCGCTGTTGGTTCCCGGCTACGGCAGCCAGGGAGGAGCGGCGGCCGATGTCGCGGCGGCGTTCACGCTGACGGGGATGGGCGCACTCGTCAACAATTCACGCGGCATCAACTTCGCCTATCGCGCCGCTTCGTACGCCGATCAGTTCGGACCACGCCAGTGGGAAGCCGCGGCCGAGGCAGCCACTCGGCGGATGATCGCCGACCTGGCGGAATTCACGCCGGCGGGATCGCTGTGAGCGATATCGCATTTGGGGAAATGTGACTCCAATGAGTCGTTTAACCCTGAGCCAACGGCGAAGGAGTCGGGTGCCAGCGCCCCGATGTGTGCTCCGATCGTACCAGCGGAGACGGACGCGTCGGCCCGCGCCCCCTTCGCCGTTGGCTCAGGGTTAAACGACAGAGACTGGGCCGCGCCCGGTGTCATGCTTCTGTGACTTGCGGGGCCGTCGGAGTCAAAACTTGAGCCAATTCATTGGCCCGCGGAAAAAATCTCGAAAGTTGGGCTTCGCGCCGTTTGGCCTCTTGAGCTATATGACCGCCGCTTCGCCGGAATCACTCCGTCGGGCAGGCCGGTCCTCCCACTGGTCTCAGACCAATCTCCTGGTCACCTCACATCTCAATTCCTGTCCGGACGGGTCGAACACGAAGGAAGCGTCATGCCCAAACAAATCGCGGTTTTGTTGACTGGCCTCAGTCTTTCTGTCTCCTCAATGGGTTGCTGTTGCCTCAGCGGCCTCGGCGGCAACCGGTGCCAACCGTGTAACAGCGGATGTCCCACGGGGGGATACCAGCAGACCGGAATGGTTCAAACGATGGACCAGACGGCCTACGCCCCTGGCATCAGTCAAACGGCCGCCATCAACGGCGCCGCCATTGGCACGCCGATCATGGCCTCACCGGGAGGATACACCCAGACGGTGTTGGTCCCCGCGAATCCGCTGCCGTCCTACTACTGATCGCCGGCCCGCGGACGGACCGCAACAATCTGACCCGCCTCTCCAGCCTGCAGGATGCGCACGCATCCCGCGGGCTGTTTTTTTGATCGGGGCGATTCGTGGCGGTTGAAACTCAGAAAGAGCTCTCCGCCATTCCTGTTTAAAGTCATGTAACGTCAGTGAGAGGCTATCCGAGAAGGGGTCGGGAGTCTTTTTCCTGCCGCACTAAGTCGCTGAAAATTAATCACATCTCGACAATGCGGCAGGAAAAAGACTCC
>JANMLE010000284.1:0-1110 GCA_031372385.1 Planctomycetota bacterium
GAGGATTCCGTGGTCTGCGGCTTCAGGCGGATGGCGGGCAGGCGGCTGGTGTCGATGCCCGGGCGCACATCGGCGTCAGCGGAAGATCGCGGGGCTGTCAGACGATCGAGTCGCGAGTTGCCGGTCGATTCCGCAGCCGGACCGGCGAAGACCAATTCGCTGACGACGATTCCCTCGAATTGTTCGTCCGCGTCGGCGACTTGCCGGGCCGATTGGCCGGAGGGATCGACGATGACCATCAGGTTCAGCCCTGGACCGAGCACGGACCCGTGGCCAGTCATGTGGACCGACTTGCCGGGATCGGTTCGCGGCCGGGGTGATTGCAGTTCGATCAGTCCCGTCCCCGTGTTGGCCAGTGCGAAGACACAGTCGTTGGCGGTGAATTCGATCGTCGGGGCCGTCGCCTGCTCGGCATACGTTCCGGCCAGTCGCAACAGTGGCCCGGAGTCGCGCAGTGTCAGCTTGTTCAGTTCCAGCGCGCACGGATGCACCGTGGCTTTGGGGGAGACGGCGAAGCACGCGCCGTCGCCGAGTTTCAAGCAGTTGGAGATCGTCACCTGATGCGGCAGCTCGGCCGACCAGAGCGCTGCTCCCGATGTTCGAAAGATTGTGTTGCTGACATCCATGCGCCACGGCGCGGGGTTCGCGTGCTCCGTCTCCAGGGGCCGCCAGGCCACGACGGTGGAATTCTGAGCGACTGTGGCACGGCGTTCCGCATCGGGAACTGACGGCGCTTTGACATGTTTCGTGTCGAGTTCTTCCGTCGGCATCGTTCGCTGGAAGACGCAGCCGTGAATCACCAGTTGCTGCGACTTGATGAGCAGCATTGCGGGCGGAGGCTCGCCCGCGGGTGACTCGCACAGCACGGTCAGGTTTTCGAGCGTGACGGTTTCGCCCGCCAGCCACAGCGGTGTCTGGCCGATTCGAATCACGGGGTTGACGCCCGGTGCTGCGCGGATCGTCAGACGGGCCGCGGCGGCGAGTTGCGCCACGTCGTACGGCCCCGCTTCGGAGAGCACGATTTCTCCGTCGGCGGACGGTGGTGGCAGCGGCAACAGTCCGGCAACGGTTCGACTGGCGGTTGATCCGGACTTCACGCCTCGTGGCGAT
>JANMLE010000292.1:0-5452 GCA_031372385.1 Planctomycetota bacterium
GCCGAAGAGACGGCGCATTCGCTGGCGGTGATGCGCCGTGCAGCGCGTCCCGTCGGCGGAGCGACGGGACTACGGTAGACGTGCCGGGCACCGCATTCGTGCCCGTCCCACGGGGTCGCGCAGTTCATTGCTTGCGTACCCACCCGAATCGACTAACCTGTCAGCGGCCAGAACGCATTCCCTTCTCAAGGACATTCCCTCATGACCAGCACCGTCGAACAGCGTTTATCTCAGCATGGGCAACTGATCCCCACCGCCCCCGAGGCCGTCGGGTTCTATGTCCCCGTCCTGCGAACCGGCAACCTGGTGGTCACCAGCGGTCAGTTGCCGATGGTCGGCAAGGAACTGATGTTCAAGGGGAAGGTCGGCAAGGAAGTTCACGAGGAGGTGGGGTTTCACGCCGCGCGGATGTGCGCCCTGAATGCGCTGGCCCAGATCAAGGCGTGCATTGGGAACCTCGATCGAGTGACCCGCATCGTGCGCGTCGAAGGCTATGTGCAATCGGCCGACGGATTCACGAATCAGGCCCAGGTCGTCAACGGCGCTTCGGAACTGCTGGTCCAGGCATTCGGAGACGCCGGCAAGCACACGCGGATCGCGGTCGGGGTCAACGAACTGCCGATGAACGCGGCGGTCGAGTTGGTCGTCTGGGCGGAAGTCGGCGACTGAGGCAGAGCTGTTATACCTCGCGCGGCCTGACCTGAAACGTTTAACCGCTACGCCAACGGCGTGCGCGAGAACAACGGTTAGCTCCACCCTGCGCGCACGCCGTTGGCATAGCGGTTAAACGAAAACGTCGCACTTTGGGCCGCGTGAGGTATAGCGGTCAGCTTTCAGCCGTCAGGAAAGGCAGGCAACGAGCTTCTTCCTGATCGCTGAAAGCTAATTGCTGACAGCTTCTTCGCTCCCCGCCTGTCACACATCCGATTCGGCCGACGACGAGAACTCGCTCGCCTGCAGGATCGCGAGTGACGCCGTCAGCAGGATCGGCGGGTAAACCAGCAGGATCATGACATGCTGCCACGGGGGCGAGTTGCCGATCAGCGTCATCGCCCCCGACATCAATTCGGGGGGGATGTCGATTTCACACCACCGCAGCAACAGCGCCTGCAACCGGTGATGGACGGTCAGCTTGTTGATCACCGCCGGGACGAAACTGATGACCAGTTCGAACAGCAGCGAGTAGCCCACGGCCAGCACCATCCCGCGCCGCGGCATGATCGTTCCCAGCAACAGGTACACCGCCGCATAGGCGGGGGTCGACAGGCAGGTCAGCCGCGCCATGGCCCACCAGATCTGCCAGCCGCCCGAGACCCGGCTGATCCAGACGGCAATCGCCAGTCCCAGTAACACCGGGGGAATCACCCACGTCACCGCGGCCAGATACTTCCCCAGCAACACGGCCCGGCCCCCGTGGGGACGCACGGCCAGATAGACCCAACTGCGCCGCTCGAGTTCCGCGGAGAGGGCCGGCGTCACCCACAGCATGGTCCCGAGCATCGTCACCAGCATCGGACCCAGCGCGAACAGGAATCCGACCCACAGTTCGCGCGGCACGGGATCAACGCCAGAACCGGAGCCCGGATTTGAAGCATCAACGGTGAACCGGATCAACGCGATGATGAACACGGGAAAGCCCGTGAGCACCAGCCACCACGCCATCCTCGGCACGGTCAGCGAGCGACGCCACTCGAACAAGAACACCGCCCCGACGTTCCCCATCACAGTTCACCCCGGTGCATCTTCATCAGTGAATTGAACAGCGCCTGCAGCGACTCGTCCGCCGAATGCATCTCGGACACTTCGATCCCGGAGCTCTTCAGCCACGCCGGCAGTTGTTCATACAACCGCGACGGCTGCCGGGTCGCCACGGTGACTGTGCTGCCGACAATGCGGACCGAGTCCACCGCCCGCTCGCGCAGCAGCAGCGCCGCGAGGGCATGCGGATCGCCGCACTTCAACGCGACCTCGTTCGGCAGACCGACCATCATCGCGTGAACGTCCTCCGCCGTGCCCGATGCCAGCAGTCGGCCCCCGCAGATCAACAGGAACGACTGCGTGATCGACTCGATCTCGTGCAGCACATGGCTGGCGAACAGCAGACTCTTGCCCAGCCCGATCCAGTCCAGCAGCACGGTGGTCAGTTCGTGCCGGCCGACGGGATCGAGTCCGCTGAAGGGTTCGTCGAGGATCAGGAAGTCGGGATTGTGAGCGATCGCCTGGGCCAGCTTTGTCCGCTGCCGCATCCCGCGCGAATAACTCGAGATCGGCCGGTGCATCGACGCGGTCATGCCGACCAGTTCCAAGGCGGTCGCGGCGGCCTCATCGGCGTCGTCGGCCGTCATCCCCTGCAACTGTTGCAGGTACTTCACCCACTCGAACGACGAGACATCGGAGTACAACCCCTCGCTCCCCGGACAGTAGCCCAGGCGTCGAAACAGCGCCGCGTTGTTGCGCGGCGATTCCCCCATGACCCGGACCGTTCCCAGCGTCGGGCGAAGCTGACCGGTGATCAGGTTCAGCAGCGTCGACTTGCCGGAGCCGTTCGGTCCCAACAGTCCGTACGCGCCCGGACCGAGTGTCAGCGTGAAGTCGTTCACACCGATCACCTTGCCATACAGCTTCGTGACGTTCTGAAGTTCAATCATCGCCCATCCGTCTTTGATCGACCCGTACTTTGATCCACCCGTAGGACGGATTTCCAATCCGTCCGCTTGTGTCCGGCTCTGACGGACGGGATTGGAAATCCGTCCTACGTCGTTGCTCATTGGTTTCCCGTGGACTTCCCTACACGCGCATCGGAGCAGAGATCTTGTAGTAGGTGATTCCCAACGACACCGCGGTCAGGGTGATCAGGATCAGCATGGACACCAGCGAGTCTTCAAACTTGGCCAACCCGAACACCCACCGTTGAACCCGGCCCAGCGTGTGATACAGCGACAGGTGAGTCCACGCCGATTCCTTGATCGCTTCCGGCGGCGTGGCCGCCTCCATCTTCGGCATCAGCATCTTGGGAATCGGCGCGCCGGAACGCCGCGCCTGTTCAATCGCTTGCTGCATGAGCATCTGCTGCTGCCGTTGCTCCCTGAGCTGCTCCCGCTGCTGTCTGGCCTGCGCCTGGTACGTCTGCTGACCCGCATTGACCGCCTCGGCCGATGACGCGGCAATGAAGGTGAACCAGCCCAGGATCCAGACCGCGAACCAGGCAAACCCGGCATAGCGGCTCTCCTGAGTCATCGACGAGAAACACAGCGCCAGCATCGATGTCGGCAGCATCAACACCAGCGACGCCCCGACGATCCGCAGCGGCAAGTCCCACGTCGCCGCCACGACGTTCAGATCCGGCGACAGCAGGATTCCCAGCAGGTACAGCGCCAGGGCCGGTACGGTCGAAATCACCGCCAGATACGCCCAGATGCTGGCCAGCTTGCCGAACAGATACTCGGCCCGCGTCAGTGGCCGCGAGAAATACAACAGGAACGCACGCGACCGGATGTCCTGCGAAATCAGCGGCGGCGAGATTACCCCCACCACCATCACCATCAACACCGCCTGCGGATAACGAAAGAACGATTGCAGCAACCAGGCCCACACCGCATGACGGCTCTCGTCCAGGTTCTCCGACTCCACGGCGTCGCGAATCCATTGCAGCTCGGGAGTCGGCGGCATCGCGCGCATCAGGAAGAACCGCCAGTCGCCATGCAGCGCCGCCTGCTCCCACAGGAAGAAGCCGACTCCAAACCCGATGGCCGGCATCCACGCGAACATCAACATTCGCCGCAGCCAGCGGCTTTGCCACGCGCGCCGCACGCCGACCGCGGTGATCACCCACCAGCGCATCCAGCCGGGAACCAGTTGATCGGTCCCGCTGCGATAACCGAGGTTGTTGACCCCGCGGCTGGTCGGAACGCTGGTCGGAGTGGACCGCGCATCGAGCACCGTGGCCGAATGTCCGCCTGCGGATGTTTCCTCGGATGATGCGGATGATTCAGTCATCGAGTCCCCCTCCCCGCACCGCGTTCAGAAAGATCTCTTCGAGCGAATTCCGCGACGGAGTCATCGAGCAGACGCCGACGCCGCACGCGTTCGCCGCCTGCCAGACCTGCGGGGCCAATTGATCGGGCGCCCCCAGCAGCACGAGCCCGCCGTTCGATCGCAATTCAATGGTGATGCCCCGTCCGCGCAGGGCGTCCACGAAGCGATCGGTGGTGCCGAGCAACCGCACTTCCAGAGACGGCAGGGCCGGACGGCTCAGGACCGACAACGTGTCCGCGACCTGTACCTTTCCCCGCGCCAGGATCACCACCGCATCGCTGATCGACTGCACGTCGGGCAGGATGTGCGTGCAGAGCAGCACCGCCTTGCCGTGGTCGCGCGCCAGCAACCGGATGCGGTTGAGCATCACCTGCCGCTCTTCCGGATCCAGCCCCGACGTCGGCTCGTCGAGAATCAGCACGGGCGGATCGTGAACGATCGCCTGCGCGAAACGCAGTTTCTGGCGCATGCCGGTCGAATACGTCTCGACCGTGCGGTAGCGCTCCTGCGCCAGTCCGCAGAAATCCAGAATCTCGTGCGACCGCCGCAACGCCTCGACCGCGGGATACCGCGACAGTTGCGCGACAAACTGCACGCATTCCACGCCCGTCATGCCGTGCAGATAACAGTCGTCTTCGGGCATGTACCCGACATTCGCCCGGATCTCGCGGTTCTGCCGGCCGAGTTCGAAGTCCAGCAACCGGCCACGCCCGGACGTCGTCTTCACCAGCCCCAGCAGCACCTTGATGAGCGTCGTCTTCCCCGCCCCATTCGGCCCGAGCAACCCGGTGATCCCCGAATCGATCTTCAACGACACTTTATCCAACGCCCGAAACCGGCCGTAGTCCTTCGTGATCTCAACCAAGTCAATCAGGGCAGTCATGCGTGCGGCGATCATCGATCAGAAGGAACCGGCGGGAACAGACGCGACGCGACATCCTGACCGCCTCGACCCCTGAATGCAATCGACGGTTCACGCCGATGACGAGTCCGTGATGTCCTAATGCCAGTAGTTCCCGGTTGGCTGTTCACAGTCGCTGAATTCGCAAGAATTCAGCCGATGTTCGCCACCCTCTGAACTCTTGCGAGTTCAGCTACGGTACGAACTTGGAACCACTGAATTTGGCCCATTCGTGGCAGCCAGTTTTTCGACGAGCGGAGAAACCGACTGCTGACGCAGGCGGGGCACCAAATCCGACTCGGCCTGGATGTCACGCTGAATCTCGTCGCGGTGGTCCCAGTAGTACGACAGCGCGGCATAAACGTCCGCCATCGTGAGCTGCGGAAACCGAGACACAATTTCGTCCGCCGACTGTCCCTGCAACTCATGCCACGCGAACACGTCCTGCACACGAATCCGTGTCCCCGCCACGCACGGCTGACCGCCGCAAACGCCCGGCTGACTCTCGATGCTTAT
>JANMLE010000299.1:0-2599 GCA_031372385.1 Planctomycetota bacterium
GTGTCGCCCTCCGGGCTAAATGCGGTCCCTCTGCCACTCCACCCACGGCTCGCGCCGTGGGCTACCATCTGTCGCCCTCCGGGCTGAAAAGACAGCAAACACAGCGACTTCCACTGTCAGGTTAGCGCTGTAGGTCTAAACGATAGTGCATTTTCTACTTCCGAGAGTCGCACGGTGTGTCGCAACGCGAGCGGTCTCGGCTTGCCACGGCCCGATATCACGGATTCGCCTTCTCATTCGCGCTCCTTTTGATTCGCGCGGACCAAATCGATTTCCGCGCGAATCAAGAGGAGCGCGAATGAGGAGGGCTGTCAAACGGGAGCGAACAGACAACGGTCGCTTCGCGCCGGGCAACTCTCTGACGTTGTTACGGCACAGCCCCTAACTCAGTTGCCGAACCGCCCGGAGTCGGCGCATCAACAACTGGCGTCGTTCGCTCCGCAAGATGCAGTTCGTTCGCGGAGATGCCTCTATGCGGCGCGGTTGGAGGCTGCGGTCTGGGCGATGAACCCGATGCGGTCGGTGTGCCCTTCATCCAGCGGACCGCTGCGCCGAATGGAGAGCCGGGTGCCGAACGGAAAAACGGCCGCGATGCGGATTTCCAGTCCCATCCCGTCCAGATCCTCGGTTTCGATCTCGGGCGAACCGGCCAGTGGCGGACAGAACGCCACATGAACAACGGTCTCGCGCTGGCCGGGCGCAAACTCGACTCGAACCCATCCCTCGATTTGTTCGCCATCGGCGGTCAGACGCCGCGACAGCCACAGCGTCTGGTTCTCATCGGACTCCGCATCCGATTCGTCGTGGTCGTGCGCATCCGCCGGGGACTCGCTGAAGTCGGTCGCGGCCGGTGGAGTGACAAGTGCTCCGGACCATTGAGGGTCTGGCTGCCCGTCGCTGAGACTCGTTGAGTTGTCCGCGGGCGACAGCTCAATGGCACTGGCTGCACCAACCCGACGCGTAAGCGAGGGCAAGTGAGAGGGGCCATTCTCGGCAATTCCCCCGTTTACACTTCGGGTTACTTGGCTTAAGTCAGTGCCATTGGGCGACAGCCCACGCACCGCATCCGACAGCGCCGGTCCAATCATTGCGGATCGGACGCCCTCCAAGTCATTGAAGACGACCGCCCCGGCATGCAGCAAGATCACGGCCAACAACAGCCCGCTCGTCAGTGGTGTCGCCGCCGTCGAAATCGACCAGCCCCACAACACGGTCACTCCCATCGAGAGTCCCTGCGGAATCAGTCGCCGCGAGTTTGGCTGACACCGTTGCAACGGGCCGGCCGCACATAAGATCCAAGCGCTCCACGAGGCCGCGGCCACCAGCACGGTGGAGAGAAACGCAAGTGATCCGGGAAGCGCCGTGACGAATTCGCCGGAGAGCCGGCGGGTTACCAACACGGCATCGGCAATCAGCAGGGCGGACCAGATCCAGACGGCGAGCGATCGGCGGGACGAAGCCGCATCCGCCGATGTTGCGGAGTCGTGTTCCGATCGTTGATCCGACATGGAGTCCCTTCCACGCGACAATGATTCTCGAACAGAATCACTCACACACAGCCACCATCCCGGCGGCTCGACAGCCTTGCGGCCTTTCGTGACGAACCCTGCGAACCCGTCGAGGACCGGTCTGCAGTGAAAGGAGTCCGGGGGCGGGACGCGCCCCCCAACTGATCCTCTGTTCCATCACTCGATCATAGATCATCGGCAACCACCGAGACCAGATTAGAGCCCGGCAGCCTTCCGCAAATCGGCCGCCTTATTGGTGGCTTCCCACGTGAAGTCGGCATCGTCCCGGCCAAAGTGGCCGCCGCTGGCGGTCTTGCGATAGACCGGCCGGCGCAGCTTCAGGTAGTCGATGATCCCCAGCGGTGTCAATTTGAACTGATCGCGGACCAATGCCACGATCTTGTCTTCCGGGATGACGCTGGTGCCATTGGTGGACACGCGGACGCTGACCGGGTCGGCCACGCCGATCGCATACGCGATTTGAACCTCGCACTCGGTCGCCAGTCCGGCCGCGACGATGTTCTTGGCCACGTGCCGCGCCATGTAGGCGGCGGAACGGTCGACCTTCGTGGGATCCTTGCCGCTGAAGGCGCCGCCGCCATGACGGCCCCAGCCGCCGTAGGTGTCGACGATGATCTTGCGGCCGGTCAGTCCGGTGTCCCCGTGCGGGCCACCGACGACGAAGTTGCCGGTCGGATTGATGTGATACTTCGTCTTGGCCGAGAGCAATTCAACCGGTACCGACTTTTGCACGACTTCCGCGGTCACAAATCTGGAGATTTCCGCCTGCGAAACGTCCTGATGATGTTGCGTGGAAACCACGACGGCCGAGATCCCGACCGGCTTGTTGTTGGAATCGTATTCGACCGTCACCTGGCTCTTGGCGTCCGGTCGCAGCCAGTCGACTTCCTTCCGCTGGCGGGCTTCGGTCAGGCGGTTGATGATCCGGTGCGACAGGGCGATCGGCAGCGGCATCAGTTCGGGGGTCTGAGTGCAGGCATACCCAAACATCAGACCTTGATCGCCGGCCCCTTCGCGATCGACACCCATCGCGATATCGGGGCTCTGGCTGTGGACGGCCACCAGCACCT
>JANMLE010000324.1:0-1470 GCA_031372385.1 Planctomycetota bacterium
CCGATCGCCCTGCTTGATGTCCAGGCAGCGCAGTTCGCCGTGGCTGCAAACTCCGTAGATGTGGTCGCCGTCAATCACCGGTGTGCTGATCAGGCAGTGCAGGGCGTCGGTGTTCTTTTCGTTCTCTCCGCCGCGCTTCCAGACGACCGACGCCTGGGGCTTATCGCGGTCCAGTTTCAACAGCAGTGAACCGTTGTAGAACGCGCTGATGAACAGGTGGTCGCCACTGACCCGAGGCATCGCGACGCTCAGCCCGTTGTTCGATTCGAACTTCTGGTTCCAATAGACACTGCCGGTTTCGGGGTCGAGCGAACTGACGGCGGTCGGATGCCAGACGATCAACTGCCGCTTGCCTCCCGCTTCGATGATGATGGGCGAACTGTATCCGGGACCGTGAGCCCCGCCGGAATCGAGGGCCCGCCAGATCTCCTTGCCGGTCTCTTTGTGAAACGCGACGGCCGTCGTCCCCTTGCCCCCCACGAGGCAGACCAGCTTGTCGCCGTCGAGCAGCGGATTGGCCGAGTAACCCCAGACCGGGGACTGGGCATGCTGGTATTCCTGCTTGAGATCCTTCGACCAAACCACGTCGCCCGTGTCCGCCTTGAGGCAGAACAGATTCCCTTCGGAACCGAGCGTGTAGACGCGGTCGTCTTTGACCACCGGTGTCGTGCGCGGCCCGGCCGGATAACTGACCGTGTAGGGGCAGTCGTACTCGTGCTTCCAAACGATCGAGCCATCCTTGTCGCTCAGGCAGAGCACTCGTTCGGTGGCGGGAGTGCGACCGCGCACGAACGGATTGTCGGGGTCCGTGGTTCCCTGCGGAAGTTGCTTGTCGGTGACATACACCCGGTCCCCCACGACGGCCGGCCCGGCGTACCCGCCACCGATCTTGGTTCGCCAACGGACGGGCGGCCCGCCGGCTGGAAAGGTGTCGACAATCCCGGTCTCGCGCCACACGCCGTCCCGCTGTGGCCCCATCCATTGCGGCCAATCGTCGGCGCGAACCTGAGTCCCAGAGATCGTGAGCACGCACAGGAAAACTCGGCCGTAGGTTGTCAGTTTCATCGCAAACCCTCGTCAGGAAATGTCGTCGTTCCGCATCGGGTGGGGATTATGCCGTTCAACGGTGGGATGGGCCAGCCCGTGAATTGACTCGGTTGAACTATCCCGCCACTGGGCTTGCCCCAGTGGCTCGACGGCTTCTGCACTACTTGTTGTCTCGATTGTTGTCTCGAAACTTTTGAGTAGCGCAAAAGCCGTTGAACCACCGAGGTGAACTCGGTGGCGGGGTATTTCAACAGTCCTCTCGGTGAGCCGATCGGGAACGTCGCCGCCTCCGGGGACACGCTCGCCCCGACTCGCTACAATGCCGCCGCGTTGGATCATTCTTTGGGAGGGATTGCGGCTGATGGCTGTGCTGTTGCAGATTCGGAATGCTCACAAGAGTTATGGCGAGCAGGTGTTGTTGGA
>JANMLE010000325.1:0-9046 GCA_031372385.1 Planctomycetota bacterium
GAGGGGACCAGAAAACAGCCTGTTTGCAGCCGACCACCAATTGGCGACTGCACCCGAAGGCTTCCACGGCCGCTTCCTGCCCTTCCAATCCGAGCCCGCTTTTCCCCTGTTTGGCGGTCGAGACGCGATAGTAGGCGATGATCTTTTGCACGGCCGATTCTCCGAAGTAGTCGCTGACGAGCCTGTTCAACGTAACGACCGGCAAAGCGGATTTTGCGGATGATCTGTTCGGCATGGTTCGATCCCAATTCTTCAGAGCGTGTCCCGTGGAGATTCTCTTCCGAATCTCCCGTCAGTCGCAATCGTCATCAGCGGTCATCAACCGGCCGGCCGTTCACGGGCTTCGCGTCAGTCGCATCGGTTCGGCGGATGATCTCTTCATCGTCCGGGACCAATGGGACGCGCCAGCGGCGAAACTGCCGAACGATCGTTGGTCACGTGGTGAATTCGGGCGGGCAGGTCGTCGCGTCGAAGATCCCGGCCCTCGAATTCGATCAACGTGCCTTCCAGCAGTCGGCTTTGAATCCGGTCGTCAAATTGATGTCGGACTTGGTCGAGAGACAGGTTCCCCGTGAGGATCAGCGGCTTTCCCTTCCGGGTTTCCAGCAGCTTCCACAGGATCTCCGCACGCCATTCGTGAGACATTCCGCTGCCAATCTCATCGACAACCAGCAGCCCCACGTCCGCCAGATGTTTCCACCAGCCCGCCTCGCTGAATTCGATCAACCTGCCATCCGCGGTGTAGTTCGACAGTTCCCCGTACTTGCTCACCGTCACTGAATTCGAAATCAGGTCCACGTAGCGCAGCATCTTTGCCGAGCCCCGCCAGCGCACGTACACCAGCGCCGCAAGAAATGACTTCCCGCGGCCGACAGGTCCGAACAGATAGAACGGCCAGCGGTTCGCCGCATCCTGCGATCGCAGCAGGTCGAGTGTCTCGGCGTTGATCTTGGATTCGTCGAGTGCTTCGTATTCATCCGGGGGCCGACGTCGCCATCCGTTCGGTAGCGCCGGGTCGGGTTCGGGCGACGATGTCATCCACGGATTCGCCATCGCCTTGGCCTTGAGCTTCTCGTCCAGTTCTTGCAGCTTGGCCTGTAGCGCTTCGCTGATGGGTGTTGGGTCGGTCACGATAGTTCCCTTCGATGATTTTGCAGACATTCCAAGTGATGCGGTCTTTGTCCTTCGAAAACAGCCACTCAAATTTGAACCAGCTTTGCGCATGCAGGAATGGCGAGCCCCGAATCGTGTCCACCAGCTTGGGGACGTCGGCGAAAACACCGCGGGCCTCAGCATCGCGTTGAACCCGTTCCCAGCCCTTCAGCACGGCCTTGCTGTTCGGCTTGGTGACTCGGGGGGCGAGCCCCTCGGGGAGTCCATTCCAGGCGTCGATCAGATCTTGGAGCGGCGGCGGGATTGCGGCCTTGCCGTTCGCCGTGTTCGTCGTCTGATCGTCCGCAGAAGTCGCAGCCCGACAGGGCGCGCTCTTCTCTTCAGGGTTCTTAACTTCTTGGCTTCTTAGGATGTGTCCGCTCGTTGTATCAGCCGCTGTCCGCTCGCCGTCCGCTGGTTGCGTCACCGGCTGTTCGTTCGCTGTTCGCTCTTGGTCGACCGACGATTGGTAAGCCTGCCAGTTGCAGACAGTTACCGTTGTCCATTGGTTGTTCGCTTGCAACGCGATGCACTTGTACCGCTCCACCAACACCTGCAGCCCGCGATAGAACTTGCTGGGCGAGACTTTCAGCTCGTCCGCAGCCGTATTCCGTCCGGTCACGAATTGACCGGGCGAGATGGCTTGCCCTTTGAAGTTCGTGGGTTTCCATTCGGCCTTGAGCAGACACCAGACGAACAGCTTCAAGTGCCATTCGTCATGGAACACGTCCGAGTCGAGCAGCGATCGAAACAGCCGTACGTAGCCCACCGCCATCGTGTCACCGCCCGTCGTCTGCGGTGAGCGCGTCGAATTCCTGCCGACACGGGCAGCCGTGGCCGATCCATGCTTCCAGGTCCGTACGTCGCCAGACGACGCGCCCGCCGAGCTTGAGCGGGCGCGGATTTTTGCCGGATGAACTCAATCTGTCCCAACTGGCGGGACTGACGGCACACAATCGAGCGGCTTCGATTCGACCGACGAGCAGCGCGGGCGAGCCTGTCATCGAGATGATTGGCGTAGTGACTGTGTGCGGATCACTCATCGGACACCCCGCTTTCGTCAGCAACGGTGACTCGACGAACGAGCCGCTCCACTTCGTTCTAAGCGAACCGAATTGATCCGTCCGGCAGCACATAGTGCGGCAGCTTCTGTTTGCGGGCGAGTCGCTCCGCGCGGCCCAGCGGCCAGTTCAGTCGCCGGTCGATGTCCTCACCGTAGTTCAGATCTTGCATTGCTGGTCTCCCTAAGTTTCGCGGCCGGGAGCAACGTTCATCCCCCGGAAACTCATGGCCAGCAGCATGCGGTGGTGAACTTTTCGGACGTTTTGGGAGGTTTTCGGATGTTTCGCGACGTTGGCCGCCGTTTCGATTGTTTCGACTATTGCCCCAAGTTCGATGAACTGCCTAGAATGCCAACCGAGACGTGACCGACCACACGAATGCAAAGGGGACCGACCATGACCGCCTTACTGGAGCGAACGGAACCGACCGCCCCCACGGCGAATGAAATGAAACTGGCCACCGAATCGGTGTCTCGGCTGGCCCGTGTCGTGAAGAACCGCCGTCAGAGCGTCCGCGTCCAGATCGAATCGGATCAGGAGGCCATCGCCATCCCAATGTCCGCGTTCCGGCTGTTCGCGAACATCCTCGCCGAGATGGCCAAGGGGAACGCCGTCACGCTCATCCCGATTCATGCGGAACTCACCACGCAACAGGCGGCCGACTTGCTGAACGTGTCACGACCGTACCTCGTCCGGCTGATTGAAGAGGGGACGCTCCCGGCCCGCATGGTGGGCACTCACCGACGCGTTCTCTTTGAGGACTTGATGCGGTACAAGCACGAGACGAGAGCACTTCGCTTGAAGGCGCTGGAAGAACTCTCGGCCCAAGCCCAAGAACTCAACATGGGCTATTGAATGTGAGCCGTTTCACCGCCGTCTACGACGCCTGCGTTCTGTATCCAGCCCCGTTGCGCGACTTGCTCATGCACTTGGCACTCACCGACCTGTTTCGGGCCAAGTGGTCCGACAGGATTCATGATGAGTGGACAAGCAATCTGCTGAAGAACCGCCCGGACCTCACGGCCGAACAACTGGCTTGGACGCGGTCCAACATGAACGCCCACGTTCCCGATGCGTTGGTGACGGATTTCGAGGAACTCATTCCGTCGCTCGTGCTGCCCGATCCCGATGACCGGCACGTCTTGGCCGTGGCGATTCATGGCCGGGCCGATGTCATCGTGACCAAGAACCTGAAGCACTTTCCCGCCGCCGCGCTGGCCAAGTTCGGGATCGAAGCCCAGCATCCCGACGAGTTCGTGGTCCATCTCGTGGACCTTGCTCCCGACATCGTCTGCGAAGCCGTTCAGCGTCACCGGCAGAGCCTCAGACGCCCGCCAAAAACAGTCGATGAGTATCTCGCCACATTGGAACTGCAAGAGTTGCCTCGCACCGTGGCCGCCTTGCGACAGTTCGCCGACAACCTTTGAGGTCGGTCATTTCTTCGTCGAGCGTCGCTTCTGGACGTGACCGCTGATGCCGGGAACGACCGTCTCATCCCGGCCGTGTTGGTACTGCTCTTCCACCGTGGCCACCTTGTCTTTCAGAGCCGCGTCGCTCGCCTGAAACTTCTCTTCCAACTCGCTCCACCAATCGAGCAGTTTGTTCTTCTCAACGCGCGGTGTTTTACCTCGTCCGACTTTGGGAATTGGTCCGTCGAACCGCCTGTTGAAACTCAATAACGTGTTCTTGTCCGACTTGTTGTTCTTGAGTCCGACTGCTCCAAGCATGGCCGGCCAGCCGGACAGGTACACCTTCGGAGTCAACTGCGCTTTGTCGTCGTTCCGAGCGTCGAGCGTCAATGTTCCGACAGCGACTGGCGTGGGCGATTCCGTCGTGCCCGCCGCTACCCCATCGGTGAAATTGAAGTCGGGGTTCTTGTTGAACTCTTCATCCACCGCGATCAGATCGGCAGGGGAGCAGCGGCCGGCAAATGCCGCTTCGTCAACTCCACCCTCAAACAATCCGTCGATATGCAGGCTGGGAACGCCGAACAACATCCCTGGACAACACTTGCTCAGCACAGAGAGGTGCTGCAGCGCCAGCTCTTGCCAGAGCAGTGCATAACAGCGGGCTGAAAGTCCACCAAAGGAAACCTTGCCGCTTTCGTGGACAGCCAACATGTCGAAATCGTCGTCGCTGAACCCGGATTTGGATCGTATTTGATACTTCCGCAAGAAAGCAGCGGCTCGGGCCAATTGATGCGGCCGCGACCACCCGCTCGCTGGCTCCGTACTCGTCCGAATCTGGTGAATCTGCCAGATCGTATTCAGCAAATCGCGAACGTTCAGCTTCATCAAAGCCAGTCGCGCTCGCGCTTTCTTGCCGGTATTGCGACGCTTCGCTTCGGCGAGTTCACTGGTGAAGATCGCCCAAAACTCGCCTCTGAGTACGACGGGATCTCTGGCACGGCCAATTGCGCCACCACCCGATGGTATGGGCATGATGTCTGTCCTAAAAGAGCGACGGGCCGTTCGGGGCTGGAGCCGTCAGGACAGACGCGACTTCAACAACCCCGAACCGGTTTCAGCGGGCCGGCGTTGCAACACCGGACCGCACCCGTGGGCAGCAGTCTATCGAATCCCGTGCGACGAGCCATGCTGGCGTGGGCCGCTCACCCAAGAGCCTCCGCCGCTCATTGTGAAACACGGACTTTGAATCAGTCCGCACCGTACGGACCAGGCGGCCAGTCGGGCATCACGCGATCGATTTCAAAACTCACGACGTGAATTACGGTGACGTCGCTCATCGCAAGTTTGCGGTACATGACCCGCACGCCGTCTTTGACGCATGCCATGTCCGCCCGACCGCTCGGATGCGTGTCCCGCACCAGATCCGTCGTCGCCTGAAACTGGTCGAGCAATGGGCCACTCACGATGAACCATCGCATCAGTTCGATGGCGGATTCCTCGGTGAACAACTCCCCCGCGATCTCACGAAACAGGTTGATGTCATCCTGATCGGCCTCACGCAAACCCGTATAGCGCCTCAACCGGCCCCACTTGTACTGGACACCGCGAACCTTGCCAGACTGCCGACAAAGCCAAATATCCCGGCCAAGAGCGTAGTCCGTGGCCGCCGACTTCGAAACACGGCACAGAGGCCGCGCGTCATTTCGCCGATTCGGCTTGAATGGCATCCCCCAACTCGCCGCAGCAGCCTCGAAACGGTCCGCAGTACAGCGGAATTGCGATGCCGCGACAACAGAATCCGCGTTGTCCGCCGCCACTCGCTCCGGTGCCGACCGCCGCGCGATCAATGCGACCAGCAGAATGCACAACCCCACAGAAACAATTGCCCAGCCGGGAACAGCGTGCTTCTGGGTGAGGAACGCTTGGGCCATCGAGGCTAGTTCGCGTCCAGGTCTGTCTTTCATCGCCATGTCCTTCGCGTAAAGTAGTCCCGTCACGGCTTCCAGACAGCCTTGTCACCGCTCACCGTTTGGCCAGTCAGTCGGGGCAGCGTTCGCCGTCCGTCGGCCGTCTCGGTCAATTGCCCGCCGGACACGCTTCCAAAGCGCCGCGTTGTTCAGCTTCTCCAAGCCGAGAGCTTCCAGGCACCGTTCCTTGGAGCGGTACTTCCCCGACTTCCAGGCGGCGACGATGCGAGCCTCATCAGCATCGGCCGTTTGCCGCGTGTCGCCGTCCCCGTCGCCAACCGGCGGCGTGATCTTCTCCGGTGTCGTGTTGGTCATCGCAGGCGTCCCAATTCAAAAGGCGGGCCGTTCGGGGCTGGAGTCGTCAGGACAGACGCGACTTCAACAGCCCCGAACCGGTTTCAGCGGGCCAGCGTTGCAACACTGGACCGCACCCAGGCAGCAGTCTACAGAATCCCGTGCGACGTTCCGAGACGCGGCGCATCGGGATTAACGGGAATCGGTGACAGGATTACTCGGGACGGCCTTGGCACACAGTCTCGACCAAACGGGTGAGGTTCGAAATCTCTTTTTCGAGGATGACCTTCGGCGCGTCCAGTGACAACAGGCGGATCATCCGCATCGCCGAACAGCAGGCCGCATTGATGTCTCTCTCTCCGCCATCGTCGATCTCGGGAGAGAACTCATCGACGGCATCCAAGAGCGCTTCGGCGACGGCCGCACGGTCGTCATCGGTCGCCGTCGGCGGCAGGGTGGCGTGCCACTGAAAACCGTCGCCATCCCGTCGCAGTGTGATTCGGACATCGGTCGTCATCTGGATTTCCATTTGTCAGTTCGGAGTGACCTGCAGCTCCAGCCGCCAGCGGGGCGACATCGAACCGCGACGCCCCGCAACGTGTTCGCAACGAGACTCCGTGCCGGTGATTCAAAACAGCGTTCGCTGTGCCGCGGGGCGGCCGGTGTCGCGCGGTGTCGCGCCCGAGATACTCGGCGCGGGCTTCCGATCGACTGACGGGGTTGAGGGGCGGGCGGTGTCACGTGATTTCTCGTCCAGGACGAAGCGGGCGGCTTCCTCAAGATGCCGTCGCTCGACGTGTTCGCTCCCCTCCAGATCGGCCACGGTGCGGGCGACTTTGGCGAGACTGTCCGACACACGGGCCGATTCGCCACTGTCGGCGATGATCTGTTTGAAGGCGGTCATGCCATCCTCGCTGAGCTTGCAGAATTCCAGGACGCGCCCGCCGGGAATCGCCGCGTTGAACGGGATCTGGTGACCGGCGAATCGCCGCGTTTGAATTGCACGCGCCCCCTCAACTTGTTCGCGCATCTTCGGTGACGCGCCCGTTGTCGTCGGAGCGTACTGTTCGTCGAACGTCAACCGGTTCATGGTCACTTGCAGATCGATGCGGTCGCGAATCGGACCGTTCAGCCGCTGTTCGTATTCGCGAACCTTACTCGGCGTGCAGTGACACTTGTCGGCCGAGTCGGTCCCGTTGTAGCCGCACGGGAACGGGTTCATGGCCGCCAGCAACGTGAAGCGAGCCGGGAACTTCTCCATTCCGCCCGCTCTCGAAATGTGGACCTCGCCCGCTTCGAGGGGTTGCCGAAGGCTGTTCAAGGTCGATGGGGCGAATTCGGTGATCTCATCGAGAAACAGCACCCCGCGATGAGCGAGCGTGATTTCACCGGGCGTGGCCACTCCACTCCCCCCGCCGACGAGTGCCTCTTTGGACGCGGTGTGATGCGGCGCTCGCATGGGGCGCTGAGTCACAATCGCACCGTCTTTGGCCAGGTGACCGCTGGCCGAATAGAGGCGCGTGCGTTCGATTTGTTCTTCAACGGAAAGCCGCGGCATGATCCCCGGCAGGGCCTTGGCCACCAGCGTCTTGCCGACTTCCGGCGGACCGACCAGCAGCAGGTTGTGTCCACCCGCGGCCGAAATCACCGCGGCGCGCTTCGCCATTTCCTGACCGCGAATCGTTTCGAAGTCCGGGACGCTGGAATGCACGTCGTCGTCGTGGAACTGCGGCGGGAGAACGGCGGACAGTTCCCGTTTCCCCAGGAAGGAATCAATCACGTCCGAAAGGAGGTTGACCGGACACACGCGGCTTTCGTCATATCCGGCGCGAGCCAGGATGAGCGAGCACTCCTTCCCGTTGGCGGCCGGGACAATCAGCGTTTGGCCGCGGACTGCGGACCACGCCACCGACAGTGCATCCGGTACTCGGAGGACGTTCCCTTCAGTGTCGAGTTCACCCATCAGGAAGTAACCGCCTTGATCGGGCAATTCCGGCAAAATCCCGGCCGCTTGGAGCACTGCGATCGCGACGGGAAGATCGAGCCCAGCCCCATGCTTCCGGAGGTCCGCCGGTACCAAGTGGATGAGGATTTGAACCTCTGGCTCGGGAATCCGGAGATGGGCGAACGCCCCTTCGATGCGGTCCATGACTTCGGACACAGCCCCCGTCGCCATCCCCGTGATTCTCACCGCCGCCGCCCACGGCGTCGGTCCGCTGAGGACTTGCATGGCATGCGCCTGAATCACGACCGATTGGCCATCCACGCCGTTCGGGATTCCGCTGTTCAACGAATGGCTTCGTCGCTTCAATTCTTCCAGCGCCTGTTCCTGTTCGGGCGTTCGCAGCATCGTTTTCATGGTCATTCTCACCTTTCATTCAGTTGTTGGTCGCGGCATCGCGGCGGGTGGTGGTTGGCGGGGTCGAACTGTTTGACCCAACGACGGGAAGCCCGGAAGTCGGCGGAGTGCTCGGGCTATTCTGGTCTAGTTGGCGAGATTGTCGAAGAAAACCCGCAGGGCGGCGCGGTCGGTCACGTTCAGCGGCGGGTGCCGCGCGAATTCGGGTACAGTGAGCGCTGGCGGTTGATCGGCGGTGAAGGTGGGACAGCCGCGTCCCGGCGCACGATGTCCCGGAACTCATCGGGGGCTCACTGCTCCCGCGACCGGTTCCGTTCATTTGCTCAACTGTCGGTCGCGGTCTGACCCCATACGCTCCGGCGGGTCAACCGTTCGGCCCCACAGACAGAAGCCCACAACTCAGGCAGTTGTCCGGCGAAATCGGCCTTATTTTCGTCAAAATGGCAAACTTTCCGGCCGATCGTTCCGCGGACCGGTGCGCTGCCCGGCCGCAAAAAAACGGGAATCCAAAAGGGAAGGAAGCTGCTTTTTTTCATCTCCGAACGAATCCTGCGCGGTTTGTCGTCACCGTCGCCGCCCTGTTCATTCTTTAGTCTCGCCCGTGCGCAAACGACCGCCAACGCCGGACTTATCGCATCCCCCGGCAGCCGAGCCGTCCAGCCCCCTTCGCCTCCGCATCCGCCGCGTTTGCCCCGGAAGCGGACGACATGGGCCGCGAAAAAACGGGAAGCCAAAACAAGGAAGGAAGCTGCTTATTTTCATCTCCGAACGAATCCTGCGCGGTTTGTCGTCACCGTCGCCGCC
>JANMLE010000365.1:0-1518 GCA_031372385.1 Planctomycetota bacterium
CCCCACGGTCTGGCGACCGTGGCTACTTCATTGACGGTGTCCGGGGGCTGACGCCGCCCGGCTCGCCTGGATCACATTATCTGTAGCCCGACACTTCTACGGCGATTTCGCCGCTGGTTTGTCCGACAACGCGGTGCGAAGGCTGAAACCCAAGCTGAAGATGGTCCGCGTCATCCAGAGAACGATCATCGTCGCGGATACCACCATGAAAAAATTGGCCCACTCCGACGTATGGATCTTTGGATTGTTGCTGGGCGACATGACGCATCCCAGTCCATCCCCCGTCACGATTCCGAGTGCGAGGACGGGAAGAATCAGAATCACGATCTGAACGATGCTGGCAAAGGTCATCGTGGGTGGCGACATGAACGAACTCAGTTCGTACCGCAGCAGCGGGAAAAACGGCTTGAGTTTCTGGCTCAATGTTTTGTCGGCGACGGTGGCGTGCAACTGTCGCAACGAAATCATGATCCACGCCATGAGTGCTGACAGAAGTCCGCTCGCGATCGGGTTCAAATCATGGCGATCGACCGTGATGTCAATCAACGGAACTTTGACCGCACGATCATCACCGTCCAGGTAGTGTTTCTCAAGCCGTTTCTGGATCAGTCCGTTAACATGGACTTCCTTTTGGTCTGCCTCGTTCATGAAAAACTTCTTCGACAGTTGTTTCGTTTTTATCGCCAAATCGAATGTGAAATCAGGGATGCCGCAGCGACTTGCCCGCTCAAGCGAGTAGCGGCTCAAGTACAGGTGGGCCAGCAGGATCGCGGTGAGAATGGTGAGCGAGAACAGCGCGTATCGAATCCGAGTGAGCGTGCCGATCATATGTTGGACCAGCGGCATGGCAATGGCGGGTGTGGCGTTTGAGATCACCACAGGGATCGCTTTGGTGTTCGACACAACGACGGGACTGGGATCTTTAGCGGCCATGTTGCAACCCTTTCTAGGGGTGGTGAGATCGGTTTTGTTTTTGAATCAGATGGCAACGAGTGGGTGGAGCGAGTGTCCCCCACCCACACACGTCTCTCGATGATTCGCTTATCGTGCGGAATGCGGCCCCTGCGTTCATTCAAGTTCGCCGGACACATCAAGCGTCCGGCGAACTTTCAATTCATGGGCCTTGCAATCACTTCGCGACCGTTGTCGTCGCGACTTTTGCTTACGGCACGTAGCGGTACGGTCGGCCCGAGCGGTAAAGGTCGAGTCGGGAGCGGTAGACAGCCTTTTTGGATGACGCGACCAGGTCCATTGCCTTCTGTTGCGTCTCGACCGCTTGGCTGAACTGGCCCGCTTCGGCGTAGGCCGCGGCGAGTGTGTCGAGGTAGTTCGCGTCTTTCCATGCACTCAGTTCACACGCCGTCGTCGCGAACTCAACAGCCACGCTTCCATCGCGGTCTTCTGCATCGACGCACGTTGCTGCCACCCACGCAATTCCGTTGTATGGTTCGGGGTTATTTGGAGTGAGTCGGATCACTTCTGCGTAGTCGTTCACCGCTCGCTCAAATTGTTTCGCGC
>JANMLE010000952.1:0-1042 GCA_031372385.1 Planctomycetota bacterium
CTGCTCGCCACCGAGTTCGCGGCCCATCAGTTCGACATCAAGTGGCTGCTGAGGGAACTGGCGCTGACACGCACGTACCAGCGATCAAGTGTTCTGCCGACTGGCTTGGAACGTGAGCCGCTGCCTGAGAAGTACATCGTGTCGATCGAAAAGCCGCTGTCGACCGAGCAGATGCTGTGGAGCATCCTGCAAGCGACGGGCGAACTCACCAAGTATCAACCCGCGCAACCAGCCGATGGCCAGCCGAAGGCGAATCCCCTACTTGACGATCTGCGAAAGAGTTTCATCGCCGCGTTCGCCAACCCGCCCCGCGACCCCGAAGGCGAGTTCGCTCCATCCGTCAAAGCAGCGTTGTTCCTGTCCAACGATGGCAAGGTGCTGGAACTGCTGAAGCCCAAGGAAGGCAACCTCGCCGACCTCTTGGTCAAGGAGACGGACGCGGCGAAGTTCAGCGACACGCTGTTTCACGCAGTCCTGACACGGGCACCCTCAGCGGAAGAATCGCAAGCCGTCGCTCAGTTCCTCACCGCCCGCCCCGATCAGCGAGACAAAGCCATCGCACAAGCCATCTGGGCGCTGATCAGCTCCACCGAATTCTGCGTGAACCACTGATCGAGATTTGGACTGCGGTGATTCATCACCGCTTTCTTTTCTCTCTACGGCGTCACTCTTAGTCGCCTGTATACAGAGGGGAAACAGAAAGGAAAGCGGTGATGAATCTCCGCACTCCAAATTGTTTCTATCCCAACTCGGCGATGGCCCGTTCCTGCTTTGCACTTCACTCCGCCGGCTGGAGGAAGGCTTCACTCAGGGGGATCGCCAGGCCGGGCAGAAATGAAGAGGAATAGAACTCGTGCTCGGTCAGCGTGCGTTCGGCATAGTCGCCGGGTTGCCACGTCAACACGAGGACCGAGCGTTTGAAGCGGTCGACGATGACGTATTCCTTCACGCCGACAGCGTGGTACTCGTCCCGCTTGTGGATGTAGTCCCGCTCCTGGTCGGAGCGGCTCTGGCTGACGAACTCGAACACGAGAGCCGGAAC
>JANMLE010000953.1:0-2908 GCA_031372385.1 Planctomycetota bacterium
GTCCCTCCTGCTCCTTGACGATCCAGGCGTGATCGAGTTCCGGGGCATAACCCCGCAGCGACAGCCGGAATCCGTTCTGCCCCGCCCCCTTCCCGTGACAGGCTCCCTGATTGCAGCCGAAGCGGGTCAGGATCGGTTCGACATCGTTCACGAAGGAGGGCGGCGACGTTTCACCGGCCATTACCGCCGCGGTCGTCAGCAGGGCGACGGCGCAGCAGGAGACGACGGAGAGGGATCTGAACACGGTGAATCTCGCGGAGGGAGGAATTGAGGCGGGCCACGGGCTCGGCAAGTCTAATCGACCAACCGGGGCCGCTCAATCGGCTATTCCTTCTCGATGAGTCATCGCTGTCGGATCGGCCACAGGAAAAAAACCGTAGGACGGGCACTCCTGCCCGTCGATTTGCTTGTGAAATCGACGGGCAGGAGTGCCCGTCCTACCCGTTCTTCAATCGGTGGTGACTCATCGCGTTCCCGCGGCGCACTCAATGCCCCGCGTTCACTTCGGCGGGAACGACCGCGGCCGGCGGCGAGTGCGGCGCATCA
Source organism: Planctomycetota bacterium (assembly GCA_031372385.1). Classification (GTDB taxonomy): domain Bacteria; phylum Planctomycetota; class Planctomycetia; order Planctomycetales; family Planctomycetaceae; genus Schlesneria. Next base: position 547 of record JANMLE010000953.1, read on the forward strand.
ACTGGCTTGAACAACATCACCATCGCCGCACCGGCAGCCGCCAGTCCCAGGCCTAGAAAAAAACGCCAGTCGGGCATTGACTTGACGGGATGGAAGTACGTGATCGTCGCGATCGTGTTGATGATGGGTGCGCCCGCAAACACGAGCGGTGCGACATAGAGTGCCCCGCCCTTGCCTGCCGCCGTGACGGCGAAGATCACGCACAAGGCACCCGCCGCACCAAGGGCCCCGGCGAACAAGCCCCAGCTTGAGGGAATGGCGTCAAAATTCGGCTCACCCTTGGCGGTTGGGTCGTACTTGGCGACGAAGATGAACGCGGCGGGAATCAGAACAGCCACCAGGAAATAGGCGACACCGACAAACAGAAACGCACGCAGATTGCTCTTGAGCTGCGTCGCCGCAACGTGGACTGACGGGACATACAAGCCCCACGAGATGGCGGCTCCCACAACAAACAGCACGACGACACCGAGTTTCGACATTCGCAAAGTCCCTTGGCGTGAACGGAAGGTTTCGCAGGTGAGGGACGGATGATACCCGTGATTCGCGCCGACGGGAACTTTGCGACGTTGATGATCGACCATCGCGTGCGTTGAGTACACCGATCAGAACAATTCGGACAAACGCCACCGGACAACAAGAGTCTCGGCGACCAATCGCCGGCCGCCTGCGACTCGGCCCTCATTTCGACACGGACGTCGTCATTCATGGCCAGTGTCGGAATCACAGGCGAGCGACCATTAGTGCGACGTTCTCAGCCGGCCCTGCTTCATTAAGGCTTTGGCCCTGCCGGCCGTTACACCACGCGGTTTCGCTTTTTCGGCACTCGGTGTTGCCAGAACAGGCGGTCTTCGGTGAGGAATCCCATGCGCTGCGCACAGCGCAGGCAGTACTTTTCGTGCTGGCGGGAAACGTAGATCTCGCCGTTGAGCAGCAGGTGAAACCAGTCCTCGCCGGGATGCTTCGAGTAGCAGAACAGCCGCTCGGAGTCGCGCTTGATGTGGACTTCCCAGTCCTCGTGATCGGCGACGTACAGGCGCGTGTCCGGGATCGGATCGACGGGCGGTGCCGCAGTGGATTCGTCGGCTGCGGCACCCGCATTGACAGCATGCGGGACCGGCGGCGGTTGCGGTGAACCCGTCTCGTTTGTCGCGTTGTTTTCGTCCATCGCTGCGCCCCTGCCATCGCGGCCGAGTTCGTGCAGTTACTCGGGAAGCGGCTGTCCTTTTGTTTCCGGTCCCAGCCAGATCAATCCCATGCCCAGCAAATAGATGCCGCAGACAACGCTACAGGCGACTGGATACCCACCCTTGACCCCTGAATATGTTTCGAAACCCCCGACCAGTTTCAGCATCGCTCCAATCTGAAGAGTCCCGATGGCGGCCAGAATGCGACCGAAATTGAACGCAAACCCCTGTCCGGTCGCCCTCACTTTTGTGGCGAACAGCTCGGGCAAATAGAGCGGAAGCCAGCCGTAGAACGACGCCGTGCAGACCCCCGCGACAAACGCAGAAATCAGGAACTCCCAGCCGAAGGCATTGTGAAACTGGTAGAACCACAGGACCGATGCAATGGAGGACAGGCACAGCAGACCATATGCGACACGCCGACCAAGCCAATCCCCCAGCATCGCGGCACCAATCGTTCCGACAATCGCGCCGACCGCCGTAAACATCTGGGTGTACTCACGGGGATGTTTCCAGATGAACGAATGCTCACCGGTGACCGTGATTCCCTGAGTGAGCTGGCCAGCCCACGTCATCGCCCACTGCGTCGATCCCCAGGTTCCGAGCAGCGCCACCCCGCTCAAGCAGGCTCCCAACAGCATCCGGCGGATCGTCCGGATGGATTCGCTTGACGAGACGGTTGATTGGGCAACCGAGCGTTGCAGGAACCGCACGACCGGATAGATGTAACCGATCGTGGCAATCACCAAACCAATCAGCGTGCCCACTATGCGAAAGGGAGTGCCAATCGATTCGTCGGCCCAAACCCAGACGATCAATCCGGGGCCCACCGCCCCGACGAGAACTCCCAGCAAGTCGGACGTCACCCAATTCGATGTCGTCCCGCTGCCCCGTTCCGTCTCCCATTTGTGCGATTCGGGGACGAACATGCGGAAGAAGAACGTCAACAGCGCGGGCAGAGTTCCGAGCATCATCATCAACCGCCAGCCCTTGTTGGCGACGAGCATCTTGACGGTTGCTTCCCCCAGTCCGCACCCACTGAGCCACGTTTCGAACTGGGACAACATCGCCGTCAACCCGATGCCGATGATTCCCACCAACAGATATCCGGCATTGGCGGAGGCTCCGATCAACCCCGCCATCAGGGCACGCGATCGATTCGGCCAGACCTCCAT
>JANMLE010000404.1:0-1460 GCA_031372385.1 Planctomycetota bacterium
CTCCGGATCGCGGCGTCATTGGCTGGAGCTCGCCCGCTGTTATTGGCACGGCCCGATCGTGCGCGCCCTGCCGGCGCTGGCGCTGATGAGCATCGTCGCGTTTCAGGAATTCGAACTGGCGGCCCTGTTGCAGACGATGAGCTGGACCGACTGGTTTGTCGCAGCGGAGCGTGTCGGCTTGGAACGCGGTGAGATGCTGCGGCAGTCGCTGTTGCCGCTGCTCTGGCAGACGCCGCTGTTGCTGGGAGTGCTCTGTTGGTTGCACGCCGATCCCGTACGACGCGGTGGCGACTCGTCCGAAGCCGAAGGCGTGGACGATCGGGCGAGCCGATGGTTCGTGTGGTTCGGAGTGGCCTGTGTCTGTGCGGTGCTGGTCGTTGGATGTTTGATTCCGTTGTTACTCATCGGGTGGCGGAACGTGATCCCGATTGGATTCATCCAGACACTAAGCGAAGACGGAATGAGTCGCCGCGATGACGGGTTGAGCCTGTTGTTTCGCCAGCGACATCGACTGCTGGGGCTGGCACCGGAGATCGCGACGTCCGGCGCGATCGCCGCCTGTGCGGGAGTGTCGGCCTGGATCATCAGCGGTCGCCTGAAGGGCCTCATCGCGAATGCGCTGCTGCTGGGCTTGTTCGGTTCGCTGCTGTTGAGTTTGGGATGCGTGGCACTGTTTCAGCTCTCTTGGCTGCGTCCGGTTTATGACACGCCGATCCCGTGGGTGCTGGCACTCATCATCTGGCTGCTGCCGCGCGCGGCGATCCTGCGACTGTGGCTGCATGCGTTGCGAAACAACGAAGCGATCCATGTCGCGGAGATGCTGCGGGGGGCCAGGGTCGAGGGACGAGGGCCGAACGAAAAGAGTGTTCCGCGTCGCAGCGTCTTCCGTCCCTCACCCCTTCTCTGGCATCTGCGTGACCAGCCGCAGTTTCTCGCGGTGAGCCGGTTGTGTTACTGGGCGTATTGCGATTTGCCGACGGCGTATCTGCTGGCTCCCACGGGCATGGCTTCCGGTCTGGTGCGACTCTACAATTTCATGCACTTCGGCCGTTCGGCCGCGCTCTCTGCGGAAGCGACTGTGTTTTTCGGTGTTCCCGTCGTCTGCTTCCTGTTGGTCCTGTTGGTGAATCGGCGGTTCCGATGAGGCCGATGGCTAACGATTCGCACTGCATGATGGGACTCATGGGAATAATGGGATTCATGGGAGCGAAGTGGGGCTCATGATTCGTTCGTCCCATTCGTCTCATGACTCCCATACGTTCCGTGAAATGCGTGCAGGCCAACAAGCAGACGAATCCCGGTGGTACGAACGGCCCGGCCGCGAAGCGCGGGGCAACAGCTAGGATCGCTTGATGAATTCGCTGTGGTCGTTGAACGATGTCTCGCTGCCCGGCCGCCGGTCGCCCCGACTGGACCGGGTGACTGTCGAGATTCCGCACGGCGTGACGGCGGTGCTGGGA
>JANMLE010000407.1:0-4481 GCA_031372385.1 Planctomycetota bacterium
GCACCGTGCTAAATTGCCGCCAGAAACAGCACCGGTCCAGTCGATGTCCAGTCGATGTATTGGACCGGGATGAAGAGAGGTTGATGGTTCGTTGTTTCAGGTCCAGACACGGTACGCGCCAATTCTTCACCGTTTTTTGAATTCCCGGGGTTGTTTGCGTCATGGCCATTCAGATCATCAACTGCCCGGCGTGCGGCACCTTCCTGCTGGATGACACCGCCGAATGTCACGCGTGCGGACACGTCCTGAACGCCAATCTCTCCGCGACCACCCAGCGGCGGTCGTCGTTGCCGACCGATCAGGCGGTCGACGACGACATGCAAGTTTGCGCGACTTGCGGTGAGTCGTGCCGCAAGGGGCTGGTCCGCTGTTGGAATTGCGGTGCGTTCACGCGTGCCGACATTGAAGCGGCCTATCGCCAGCGAATCGAATCGCCCGACGTCGACCGCGTCTTCGACATGCAGGAATTGGACGCCACGTCCGTGACCGAGCAGGATTCCATGGTCCGGCGGTCGCTGGCGACCCCCGAGAACCTGATGGATGCTCTGCCGCTGGCGCGCGAGGACAACTACGGCACGGACGATTTCGAATTGTCGGATGAGATCCACATGTCCGACGCCGACGATTCGGCGTTCGATCTGTCGGACGAAATCCATTTGCGAAATGAAGACTCGGACGGTGCCGACTTCGCGGCTCCCGTTTACACGATGCAACCGATCGAAGACCTTCCCGCGAGGCGGTCGAGTCTGCCTCCCGACCAGGAAGCGGAAACGATTCCGCTGCTCTCCAGTCCGTCGTCAGAATCGGAAGTTCAGCCCTCGTTTTCGGCGCTGGGAGGAGTCGCCGTCCCTCCTGTCGAAGCAGCCGCCACCAAGCCCGCGGTCTCTCCCGAAGATGAACTGCTGAAGATCGCCGCGGACGAAGAGGCCGAGATTTCGCAGGTGCGAAAGGGGTTGCGGTCGAAGGACAGCTTCGTTGTCTTCTGTCCGCAGGGGCACCGCATCCGCGTCCGCGACAAGTTTCGCGGGAAGTCCGGCAAGTGCCCCAGTTGCGGGTCGGTCTTCATTGTTCCGAAGAAGTCCGGTCCGAAACCGAAGAAGAAAACCGATGTGGAAATGGACACCGTCGGCGGCGGTTCGGCGGGAACCCCCACCGGCCGTTACGCGCGATGGCTCGATGATGTGCATCTGCACAACGTCGTCCCAGAAAAGCTGAAGCTCAAGGCGGACAGCCTGCTGAACGAATTCACGACTGTCGACGTCGGCTTTGGTGGCAACGAGATTCTGCTGGTCACTCTGGTGGCGGCGGGAGGACTGTTTGGCGGCGCGGCGAAGAAGAAGCCGGCCGTTCGCACGGCAATGCTCGAATACTTCGCCAACCCGGACGCCTCGCCCGACGGTCTCTCCGCAGCGGCGAAGCGGTTGATCGCGAAAGAGACCTTTTCGCAAATTGTCCTGGCCCAACCCGTGCCCGTCGGAGTGGAATCGCTGTTTGGAAGCATTCCCATCTTTGGAACCGGGCGCATTGCGGTCCGACTTCCCCGTGCCGCGGACGACAAGAGCACCCAGTACCTGTCGTTCACGCTGTCCGAGTTCCGTGCGTTCTCGCTGGCGCTGCAGGCCGTGTGCGGAATCGAAGCCTTCGGGGCGAACTCCGAGATCCCGCTGTCCGAGCAGTACGAGACGTTCAAGTGCCACTACGGTGAGACCCCCGTCCGCTCGCTGCAGCAGTTGGAGTACTACCAGAAGGATCCCAATCTGAAACTGGACGTCAGCGGTTGGAAGTGTTCCACCTGCGGATTGATCGTCAGCGAAGAGGCCCGCATGAAAGAGAAGATCGGCGGACTGAACGGGAAGGGGATCGCGAAGGCGAAGTGCCCCAAATGCAGCCAGAAATTCGGCAGCAACCCGATGTACGTGGTCCTCGAAGCAGCCGCGCCGGCGACAACGGCGGAGCCGGCCGCCGGTGGCTGCATCACACGATCAGCGCATCAATAACTGTCGGGATTTGGCGAGGACAAACCGTAGCATGGACGCCTCGTCCGTGCGGAAAAACGTGTTACCATCGGTGGAATTGACCCGCACGGACGAGGCGTCCATGCTACGACAGTCAATGATGCGCCGATCCCTCAGCGATCGATGATTTCGGCGTCTTCGATGTAGTACAGACCGTACGGCTTGCCGTCTTCGGCAACCACTTCGATCTTGAACCGGCCGATGACATCGAACGCGCGCGTGGCCGGAATGTAGTTGGTCGTCTTCCCGCTGCGCATGTCCACTTGGACGAGATCGTACACCTTGGGGTCGCGACCAAAGCAACAGATCTGGTTGTCCCGCGCCAGCACAAACCGCTCGATCCCCTCGGCCTCGAACGTCGGATACATGAAGCCGCGAATCCTGATCCGCTGCCCGTCGAGCCCCTTCAGCCAAGCTGGCATCGACCCGACCCCGATCTCGGTCACAGGTTCCAAGTTCAACACCTTGAGCAGATCGAGATCGTCAAACGACACCCGCAGCGCCTTCGATGACGCATCCCGTTGAAACGTCTTGTCGGGAACCAGCAGTTCCACAGTGCGCGGCTTCGCGTTGCTTGGGGAGGCGGCAGAGGCGGGCTGAATGACATTGTTCGCGGCCGCTGTTGCTGCCGCCGTCGGCACTGGTTCACCCGGCACGACCTTCAGCAGCATCGCCACGCTGGCACCGTCGACCACATTCACCGGTGCCAATGCGGAGACGGGCAATTCCACGAATTGGTTGCCGGGGTCCGGCGAATCGATTGGTTTCGCTGTCTTCGCATCCGCTCCGGTGGCGATGCCGGTCGGCGAGTTCGCGACGTCCGCAACCGATGACCGATTGCCGGAGTGTGCGGCGGCTTTGTCGATCGGACGGTAGTCGGTCAAGTCCGATTGACCGCATCCCGACAGGGCCAAAGCCACCCATCCCGTGGTTAAGACGCTGGCTGCCAACGATACCGTCCGTGTCCGCATCACAGCCTCACGATCATTCGGTCAATACCAGGTTTTGGCCGGGCCGAAGAATTCGCATTCCAGTTGATAGACCGGTTGCAATCCTGTTTCGTCGACGGTCGGTTCGGCACGGAACACGCCCGCCACGGCGACCAGTCCGGTTTGGAACCGGGCAGACTGCTCGCCCTTCATGTGGATCAGAATCATATCGGCGGTATTGGGCTGTCCACCGAAACAGCAAACCCCGTTATCCCGGCAGAGTACGAACGAGGTCAGACCCTCCATCCGTTTCGTGGGGTACATGTATCCCTTGATCATCACCTTCTGATCGACGAGCTTCTGGACGTCCGGGTGAATTCCGAGTCGGCCTCCTTCATTCGAAAATCCCTTCTTGGAGATGTCGGCTGTAAAACTGACCCGCTCAAATCCCGGGGGCACTTCGGTCGCGAAACTGTAGACATGCATCGCCGCGAACGAAACGGCCAGCAGAACTTGCGAGCAGAAGCTGGACATTGCCAGCGCGCCACCACTCAGACCGCCATCCGAGGCCCGAATCTGCCGCCAGGCGATCAACCCCAGCGACGCGCCAACCACCGGGATGACCAGCAGTTCCGCCATCGCAGCGGCGACCAGCGACAAGAACACAAACCCCAGGCTGATCGGAACCAGCAGGGGAATGGGTCGGTACAGGAATTCCTGACCTTCATACGCGCGGTCTGCCGCAGAATTCAAAGTGGCTTCTTCCACAACGGACATGATCGATCGCCTTCGTCGGAATGGGTCTGACCACAAACATGGTGATGCGGAAACTCAAGGAAGTCCAGCCGCGCCCTCCAATCTTACCACGGCGCGCGGGCTGAAAGCCCGCCGCACCTGAGCCCCGGCGCGGAATGACCCGGACGGCGGGGAATCTACGTCAGAATCTGCCGGTCTGTTGGTTCCGGGCCGTGATCCACGCGGCCATAACCGCCGGATTTCACGGTGGAACGGGCGACAAAACCGGTTGCACGGCAGTTGCTGCCGGAAACGCTGCCGGATTGAAAAAACCCGCGCTGTCGAACGTCGAACACCGGAGAATCATCTTGACCCTTCCTTCAGATTTTCACTATCACTCGCCCCACTCTCCCCCATTTTCAAAGCATTTCAGACGGCTCCCATTCGGGAATTTCGGGCCCGGTTTCCGGTCGCCCAATTCAATATGTTCTTGTGACAAGTCGACGGCCTGCCGCTCAACATCGGGTGTCATTCCGCCGGAAACAAGGGTCGACGCATCGTCAACGCCGGACCTGTAGGAGGAAGCTACCTTGGGTAGAATCATCGGACTGATTGGTTGCACATGTCTGGTCATCGTCGCGCTGCGACTGACCAACCTTCAGCACACGGATCACACGCTGAAGGGTGGCGAGGAGCGGTTGCCTGTCGGCGGACGTGTGTCGCCGCGGGAACACTACAAGCTCGGCAGGGAAATGTACCTGCGGGGCAAGTACCGCGATGCGGTGAAGCATCTCGACGCCGC
>JANMLE010000417.1:0-2741 GCA_031372385.1 Planctomycetota bacterium
CCCAATCTGTGTGACGGTTGCTTGCCGTTCGAGCGGTCGTGTGGTGGACTGCTGTCCGCCGTTTCGCAGTCTTCTCACGATGGGCCGCAATGCGTCGGCAGGCCCGTCCCGAACGAGTCCGCTTTCAGGATGTCATCGATGCTCAAACACCTCTGGTTGGCTCTCGTCGCGTTGCGGGTTGGATTCGCGTTGGGTGCGGACGAACCGCCCAAGTCGGTCGATCCACGGCTGACGATCGAGTTCTTCGCCGAGCATCCGCAGATCGTGACGCCGACCGGGTTGGACGTGGACCATCGCGGCCGGGTCTTTGCCATCGAGAGCAACACGCACTTTCCCCCCGCGGGCTACAAGGGGCATCCCACCGACCGTGTCCTCGTGATGAGCGACAGTGATGGCGACGGCCGCGCCGACAAGATCGTCGTCTTCACCGACGGCCTGGTCCACTCGATGAGTGTCCTCGTCCGGCCCCTTTGGTTTCCGGCTACCAAGACCGACGGCCAGGCCGCTCCGAAGCAGTCGGTGTACATCGCCACCCGCAAAGAAATCCGGCTGTTTCACGACGACAATGGTGACGATGTCGCCGACCGCAATGATCGCATCGTGCATCTGGACACGAAGGGCGACTATCCCCACAACGGACTGGCCGGGTTCGCGCTCGATGGTCTCGGCTGGCTGTACTTTGGGTTTGGCGAGAACCTCGGAGCCGACTTCAAAATCATCGGCTCCGACGGGATCACGTTGAGCGGTCGTGATGGCGGCAACATCTATCGCTGCCGGCTCGATGGCTCACGGCTCAATCAGATCTGCACCGGGTTTTGGAATCCGCATGCCAACGCCTTCGATGCGTTCGGCCGCCTGTTCAGTGTCGACAATGATCCCGACAGCCGGCCTCCCTGCCGGTTGATCCACGTCATCCCCGACGGCGACTACGGCTACCGGTTCCGAAACGGTCGCAAGGGGCTGCATCCGTTCACCGCTTGGGACGGCGAAGTCCCCGGCACGTTGCCGATGGTGGCGGGGACGGGCGAGGCACCGTCGGGGATTCTGGCCTACGAATCAGACGGACTGCCGGACGAGTATCTCGGCAACCTGCTGGTAACCAGTTGGGGCGATCACCGCATCGACCGGTTCCGGCTGCAGCCGAAGGGCGCGTCGTTCACATCGCTGGCGGAACCGGTCATTAACGGTGGCGAAAACTTCCGACCGGTCGGATTGGCGACGGCACCCGATGGCTCGCTGTACTGCACCGACTGGGTTCTGCGCGACTACAAGCTGCACGGTCACGGCAAAATCTGGCGCATTCGCAACACAGCCGCGCGGACCGCGCCGGTGATTGACCTGGCCGGTCTGTCGAGCATCGAACCCGCGCGGCAGGCGGCGTTGATCGATTCGCCCCGTCGCGACGTCCGGCGAATGGCCGCTCATCAACTGAACGGCCTCAAGCCCGGCACACCGCGCGGTCAGCTTGAATGGCTCTGGAGCCAGCGGGCGAAGGCGATCGCTGCCATTGACAAACCGGGCACGGACGCGCTGGCCGACTTCACCGACACGCTGCCGAACCTGGCGAGCGGCACCGGTGATCGACCTCCCTTCGCGCGAGGTGCGCGAAAGGCCGGGAACGTCCGTGAAATGCTGGCCGATGTGTTGACGACGGGCCGCGAACCCCAACAACCGGACGGCGATCTGCTGCTCCCGCTGCTGGCGCGCGAGACGTTTGTTCCCAATGGCGAACTGGTGAAGCTGGTTTGCTCGGTTGACGATCCGTTCGTGCAGTCGATGCTGGTGACGGTGCTGGCCCGTCAGTTCAAGCAGGATCATTTTGCGGTCTATCTGACGCCGGGCTCGAACGCCTCCGTTCCGTCGCGCCTCGCGATGCTGCTCGCCGCCCGCAAGCAGAACCCGAAGGAAGATCGGCTGCTGCGAGTGGCACTCAACGATCACGATGCCGACGTGCGGCGTGTCGCCGTGCAATGGGCCGCCGAGGAAAAGCTGACGGACCTGCGTCCCCGTGTTGAGGCGATCCTCAGTTCACCGGGTATGACGGCAGAACTGTTCCTCGCGACGCTCGCTTCCTTGCAGATGCTCGACGGCGGCAATCCCGCTGACTTCGACAAGACACCCCCCGAGACCTACGTCCTCCCCCTGATCAAAGATCAACAACGACCAGCCACGGTGCGCGCGCAAGCCCTGCGATTGGTCGCACCGACCGACAAGGTGTTCGACATCCCGCTGCTGACGGCGCTGACAAAAGCCGACGACAAGATCCTGCGCATGGAGGCCGTGCGAACACTGCAAGGGGCGAATCCGCTCGTGTCGACAACGCTGCTGCGCGAGATCGCTGCCGATGACAAACGCGATCTTTCCGAGCGGGCCGAAGCGGTTGTCGGTCTCGCGGGACTCGTCAAATCCGAGCCGGCCGGGGGACCGACGCGCCAGCAGCTTGCCGGTCTGCTGAAACCCTCCCCACAGACGAAGCCGCCACTGCAACGGGAAGCGCTGCGCGCCACGCGCGGCCTGCTGGCCGATGACGAACTGCGCGCCGCAGTCGAAGCGCTGGCCGAGTCGTTGAAGAGCGTCACCGATGCAGCGCTGGCCACGGAACTCGCCGATCAGATCGCCCTCAGCTACGCCGATTCCAAGCTGGACGCGCCCGCCTCGATTCGCGCGCTGGTGTCGCGCCGGCCGAAGACGAGTGCCGAATGGCTCGCGCAGTTGAACCGCGGTCGCGACGTCGACGCCGC
>JANMLE010000471.1:0-7865 GCA_031372385.1 Planctomycetota bacterium
CGCCTCAGACTTGAACTCCGCCGTGTACCGACGACGCGGCTTCTTTTTACCTTCCAAGACTCTTCGTGTTCCCATCGGATACCCCTTCTGGTCGAGTCCAGAATAAGCACTCCGACTGTCCGAAAAACCTGAAGCAGGTCAGCCGATGCGGGCCGAGGTCAAGGTTCGCTCGTCGCTTGGACTGCAAAACTTTGACGAGTTCGTGCTGTGGGGCTTGCTCGGGGCGACGCTGAGTCGTCCGGATGCGGGTGCGATGCTGCTCGCGACGCCGTACTGGATGCTCCAGCACCTGGGACTCGATACCGGCGGTTCGCAGTACGCGATGCTCCGCGAGTCGCTCGTGCGGCTCACGGCCGCGAGCTACCAGAACACCGGCTTCTACGACCCCGAAACGCGGGAGCGGGAGTTCGCCGCGTTTCAATTCCTCAGCATCTTGCTACCGACGGTCGGGGGAGTGGGCGGCGTCGTGGACAACGACCGTTGCTGGCGGATCGAGTGGAACCCCGCCTACTTCCGCGTCTGCCGGGCGACCGGTGGCAATCTGCTGTTCGACCTCGAACTCTATCGTTCGCTCACGCCCGCGTCGCGACGACTGTTTCTCAAACTCAAGGACCGCTTCTGGAGATCGAAGCGGGTCTTCCTGAACGTCGATGACCTGACGATCCACGGACTTGGCTTCTCAGCCGAGCGTCCGCTCAAGAAGCGGAAGTACGACCTCACGAACTGTCTGCGGGAGTTGCTCCATCACCACGTCATTGCATTTGGCAGGGGACAGATCGATCCGCGAGACCTGTTTCAGAAGCGCTGCAAGGGCAGCTACGTCGTCGTTCTCTATGAGGGGGCCTACTTCCGCCAGCCGCTCACAAGACGCACCACAAGCGAACAGAATGCGATCACGGACGACCCGTTGTTTGAGCCGCTCCAGCAGATCGGCGTGGATGAGGCTGGCATTCGCCGCCAGTTCCGCGAGTTCTCTCGCGGCGTGATCGGCCGCTGGGGGCGGATCACCGACGCTGCGACGCACGAAAAACCGCAGGGCTTCCCCGGCTTCAAGGTCTCTCCGGCCGCGTTCCTGATCGACGGTATTCAGAACAACCGCACGCCGCCCGATTGGCTGTACGCTCACGAGAAAAAGCAGCAACACGAACAATGGGAACTCGACAAGGCCGAGCGAGCTGCGGCGGAGCAAACTCTTCGAGTGGAGTACGACCGCGTCCGCTCGCTCGCGTTCGACGAGTTCTGCCGCTCACCCGCAGGACAGGAGATTTATGACAAGACGTTTCCGATTCTGCTCGCCTTTCACCAAGTCACCGACCCGCACGCGGCCACTGGAGCCGCTCGACAGGCAACACTCGCTCGCATGGAACGCGAGGATTTCGACTTCGCCGAGTTCGCGGCTTGGTCGCTCACCCGGCAGGAGACTGTTGCCGAAACTGCGGCCTGATCGCTCCGGCACTTCGGCATTTGCCGGACCTTTTCGGGAGGCAGGTATCGGCATTTGCCGGACCTTTTTCTTGGAACGGGTAGTGCTCGTGGCCTTACACAAGCCAAGAACCGGCACTCACGTCTCAGCCTACAAAGCTCATTACAAAGCATTCTGCTAAAGCAAAGAGTACGCACTGCTTTTGAAGTGATTTGAACGACGGAGCCCGGCCCGACGGAACGGGCCGGACGAGAATCCATTCGAGAGCGAAGAGGGGGGCAGCGGTCATTCCAGCAGCCCGACCGGCACGCCAACCCGTGACCGCAAATTGTCCGCCCGGCCGCCGCCGAATCGCCGGGATGCCGGTTGGATTCCGCCCGCTCCGGCGAGATTCTGGCGGAATACAGGCGAACGGAGTTCGACCGGAAATGCGGCTTGGGAAAGCCCAGCATCCGCCACTCGACGATGGGCACGACGTCGACGGCAACAGCCGCGACAGGCAGGCTTCCGACACACTGGCACTCAATGACTCGTGACCGACGTCGCTGCACCCTGCCTGTCGCGGCCTTTCACAAGGCCCGCGACGTCGTGCCCGCACCACTCGCGCCCACGGCGCGACCATCGCTGAGTGCGACGACACGCCCGCGATGCGACGGGCGACGATGAGTACCGGCGGTCCACTCGGTAGCCCACGACACTACTCGGGACGCGGCCCGGTGTGTGCGTGCCCGCAGGCACGACGGGACGCGGTTCTGCCGGGGATAGCTCTCGGCAGTGACGTATCGCCGCCGAACATCTACTCCGACCTTTCCCACGGCACTTCTGCGACGGCTATACTGCTGCCATGAGTACCTCCACACTGGAACAGCAACTCGCCCCCGTGGCCGAAGGCCGGGTCAACCTCGCCAACGTGCGAACGGCATATGGGAACTTCGTCGTTCTCTCTGAACGCTTGGGTGAGCGGTTCCGCCCGCTGCTGGAATACATGGCCCGGCACGTCTCGGCGGAGACCGTGCCGTCCATTGACAACGGTTGGACCGATGAGAAGAACGGTCGTCGCGGCGCGCTCATCGAGAAGAAGTATGCAGGCGGGCTGACGGCGGCGGAGAAGCGGGAACTCAAGGCGTTGCAGCAGGAGGTCGGACAGTACGCGGATCGTGTCGCCGGACCACGCAACGAAATGCTGGAGTTGCTGCTGCTCGGGCTGGAACACAAGGCCGCTCGGCAGAAGGCCACAGGATGAACGACTTGCACGCACCTCATGATTCGACGCACAAATCATCGGCTGGCGGGGACGAAGCGATAAACTTCGCGCGGAAACCACCCACAACCATGCCCGCCACTTTTGAAGACAGGAAAAACCGATTCCCTCGCATGGGGAACAGTGGTAGAGTGTCACCATGAGCAAGCTTTCCTCCTCCGCTGTCCTCGACGAGTTGTTCGATCCCGTCAGCCAGTGTCTGACGCCGGACGTGGCCCGCCGCATCGCGTCATTGCGGGCCTCGCCGCAACTCCAGCAGAGGATGGACGACCTCGCCGATAAGTCCACCGAGGGGACGCTGACGGCCACTGAGCGAACGGAATATGAAACGCGAGTTCGGGCGATCAACTTCATCGGCGTGTTGCAGGCCAAGGCCCGTGCCGTGATCGCCGCCGACGCTTCGAGTTGATCGTATGGCGATCGACTCCACTCTTCGCCGTCTCGTCCGCCACCGCGCGGGGAACCGCTGTGAATACTGCGGATGCCATCAGGACGAGTTGCCGCTCATCACGTTCCACATCGAACACATCATTCCCAAGCAGCATCGCGGCACGGACGACGAGTCCAATCTTTGTCTCGCGTGCCATTGGTGCAATTTTCACAAGGGACCGAACCTGGCCACGCACGTCGAGGGTCAACTCTTCCCGCTGTTTCATCCCCGCTCGCAACGTTGGGATGAACACTTCGCGGTGGAAGAGGATTGGATCGTCGGCCTGACTCCGGTCGGACGGGGCACCGTCGATCTGTTCGACATGAACGATGATGATCGCCGCGAACTCCGCCGGGGCGCATCTCACTGAATCTGACGGCTCTCAACAATTCGTTGAGGCGAGCATTATCTGCTCCCATTCCTTGCGTGTGAGGTTCTCCGGTTGTCGTCCTTGGAACGCGCCACCGTGCATGGCTTGCGTCCTGCCGAGGCGGGTGTTGAGGCCGCGTTGGGTGAGGAGCCAGAGGGCTTCCTTGGCTCCGTCGTCGCCGGTTTGTTCGCAGTCGAAGAGGAGCGTGACCTTGCCGCTCGCGAGTTGCTGGGACCAGCGGGTGATTTTTTCGACTTGGCCTGCGGTGATGCGGTTGGACATGATCGCGAGAGCGGGGATGCCGAGGTTGTCGAGGCCGATCACGTCATTGAATCCTTCACAAATAATGATGCCGTGGCAGGCGATGGCCTCGCGGTAGCCAGGTTCTCGACATCACCGCGTTCCGCGGTCATTTCCGAAGACCAGTTCACGAGCGTAGTCGCGACACGAACGTTGGTGCGCGGCGGTGGGCTTCTTGAGGACCAGCTCTTCCAAGCGGCCGAGCAACACCGGGCGCAGCCGTACTTGGGCGAGGTGGCTGCCGCGCAGCGGGTCTCGCACGTTGAGCCGGGCTTCTCGTGCGAGGATATCGGTGGTGGGGTAAAGGATCGTCGCCGTCTTGCCCGCGTGAGATGTCGCGTACAGAGCCAGTTGGTAGAGCATCTCGCGTGGAAGTTCCTTCGCCCACAGGTCGCGATACTTTGCGTCGAGGATCGTGACCACCTGTCCGTGCTTCTCGATCACAAAGTCGGGGCGTGGGATTGGGGCGGGCAGACGTCGCGGATTGAAACCGGGAGCAAATTGCAGCATCCCTCGCAGTTGGTATTCGTCGCGCACGGTGTGGTTGGCGAGATGCTCTCCGAGGAACCGTGACAGCAACGCCTGAAAGAAGCGATTCATATCGAACAGAAAACCGGGGAACGGAGTCGAGGACTCGGCCCCGTCGAATGAGACGCCGCGCGACTCGACCAGCAGCCGAATGATCGAGACCGCCGCCTCATACGCCGCCGTCAGGCGAGTCATCTGGTGCGCGAGGCGATCCAGTACCGTCGCGTCCAGACGAAGGCGGCTCACACCGTCGGCCAGTGTCGCGGCAAGTCGATGGGACTGGCGTTTGAGTGAGACATCGGTGGCGACATCTGCCGCGAGTAACAGTCCCGCGAGGAGCACGCGGTTCGGCAACGTGTCATCAATGCGGGGGTGATGCGTGCAGGGCAGACACGCGGTGACGCCGCCATCGCTGGCGATGCGCGGGATGTCGATCCGACCGCGCGGTGAGGCAAGGTACTCGCGCCGCGCGACGTAGTGGCGATGCAGGCCGCGCGCGAGGAGTTCGGTCACCTCGGCATTCAACTGACTGACGAGCAAGTCCTCGAACCCGACATGCTCCAGGCGTTGGGTGGTTTCGTCAAACAACCGCAGCTTGCGGAAGCCGTAGGCGTAACGCAGCAGGTTCAGCAGCGACGACTGGTTCAACTTCGGCCGAATCGAGACGGTGAGGTCTCCCAACCGAACGGTCCCGACATGCGAACGTGCTCGCACTTCCAAACCGGTTCGCAACTCGGTCAGTTCTAGTAGTCCCCGCTGCGACAACTCGCTGGCCAGTCGAGCCGCGCTGGCTGAGCCGAACGACCGTTCAACCAGCCGCGGATCGTTCTCGGGTGAGCGGCACTCCCACTCAGTGAGCGCGAGACAAAGCGGAGGCGTCGTCACAAGTCCTCCCCGGTCGTTTCCTCGTCGTCTTCACGGTCGCCCTCCTCCGCGACGAATTCCGCTTCGATCGCTTCGGAGGTCGTGAAGATGTCCGGGCAGGGTTGCTTGAGCGCCGCGATCAACTCGTCCTCGCGACCGTCGTGAAACAACTCGTAGCGGATGCGCTGCCGCGACTTGTCGAGAAACCCGGCCCCGAGAATCTCTACCAACGCGGTCGAGTTCTCGTAGCAATACTCTTCAATCAGCGGGATGAGGTCGTCGCGGACGATCCGCTTCAGCGCGGCGATGTCCTTCACGGGACGGCCGCCGTGCAGCAGGTACGAGTGTCCAATCTGAAGGTTTCTCGCGTCCCGGCCGACGTGTTCGCAGATTCGCTGGTTGAGCGCGTCGAACCACGGCGCGAGCGGGATGCCCGCAACCGAGTGTTCCTTCAGGACCGTGCTGTCGGGCATCAACTCGATGAATCCGAAGCGGCGTCGCAGCGCGGCATCCAGCAGCGAGATCGACCGGTCCGCCGTGTTCATCGTCCCGATGAGAAAGACGTTCGTCGGGACGCGAAACGCCTCGCGGCTGACCGGCAGCAGAATGCTCTTTCCCCGCTTGTCCTTCTCCAGCACCGTCAGCAACTCGCCGAAGATGCGCGGGATGTCGCCCCGGTTGATCTCATCAACGATCAGATAGAAGCGGCGGTCGGGAGCCTGAGCCGCATCGAGACAGAGTTGCTTGAAGACACCGGCTCGCAGCGTGAAAGCCATCTGCCCGTTGGCCGTCTCGGGCCGATAGCCTTCGAGGAAGTCTTCGTAGCCATACGCTGGATGAAAGCAGCATAGTCGGACCAGACCCGGCGAGGTGTCAGTTCCGAGGACGGCGTTGCGTTGGTTCTCATCGAGCGCATCGAACCGCCGCCCAAACGCCGAGATCGCGGCGAGGTCACTCGCAGCCTGCTCCGCCCAGTACGTCTTCCCGGTCCCCGGCGGTCCATAGAGGATGACCTGACTCTTCCGTTCGAGAACCGATTGGATGTGAGCCGGGATGCCAGTCAATGGCGGCGGAGAAGTTATGAGGCCGGCCGGTGCGACATTGATGACGGGCGATCTCCCTTGAAGGCGTTGCTCGAACTGAAGCATCGTCGAGGTGCGTTTGAGTTCATGCACCGTGGTGTTCAGTCCTTCGGTCGGAGTCAACTTCCATTCGTCGAGCGATAGCCATTCGACGGGACGTTGATGCGGAAAGTCTGCCGAGGGATCGAAGACATAATCACCGGTCACTCGTCCGATGCCCAGTACCGTCGCTCCATCCGCCGCGAGTACAAGATCGCCGACCGCCATCACCGTTACGAAGCGTGTGATTTGCGCGCGTGACTTCCCCGTGGCGGAGGGTGTGTTGGGATACTTCTCCTCCAAGAGTGCTTGCAGACCGTCACGTCCTTCCTTCGTGTCTTCGAGTTGCGAGAGATCACCCAGCGCAGGCCAGCCGATGGCTACATTTCGACCCTCACGCATCACGTCCCAATGGTTGCGAGGCTTTGTTCCGTCGCTGGTGCCGACCCGCCAGTAGCGATGGCGAGCGCCAAGTGCTTCATTGAGAACGCGGGTGAACGTGACCATCGGCAATCCGACTTCGACGGCGGCGCGGACAAAGCAACCAGCTCGCAAATAGCGACCGTCCCCTTCCGGTTGTTCCGCGAGCAACTTCGCCAGATAAAACCGCTGCCAGTCGAGGCCGTGATAATCGTCGAGCTTGTTGGGGAAGAGCAGGCTGAAATACTTGTGCCCCCAACTCAGACGGCTCACGTCTGGGGCGACTTCGTCAAGCTGTGCCTGAAGCTGGCGATAGTCGTCGTCTGAACCGAGCGACGGCAGTTTGTCCAACGCTTCGATGCCGCGAAACAACTGGTCGCGATGCTTTCTCGCGATGGTTACGGCTTCATCTACTGAGATGTCTCGCGGTTTATTGTCCGCTCCGGCTTTGGCCCATTCACCGGACTCTTTCCGCTTGTAGATGCCGAACTTCAACGCACTGCCGCCCGCGATGCTGCCAAAGAACTCCGTCCGAAACTCGTCGTCGTTCTTGAACTCCAGCCAGTAGACGAGGCTGTCCCTGTTGCCGTGGGCGTGCATCGTTTCGAGGAGTTCCTCGCCGTCCAGCCTCGCCAGCACGTCCGGCCCGAACCGGCTGCGGAAGGTCTTGTAGCAGGCTTCCAGTTGCGCTTTGGACAGGAGCTTGCCGTCGGCGGTGAGCTTCTTGTGGTCGTCCAGGATTCGAGCTTTGATACGATCGTCGAGCATCGGCGGCCCTTCGGAGGGTGATCGACGGGATGGTCAAGCCCGCCTCTTGATCTCGGCCACCTTCGCCACCAAGTAGCCCACTTCATCGCCGTCGAGTTCAGCGACCGGCACTATGCCGTGGATGTTCCGCAGCAGATCTTCGGATGCTCCCAAAAACACGGAGAACGAAATCTGATCTTCGCAGCGACCGAGGATGTGGCCGTCCGGCGTGATGACCATCTCAATCAGCCGAGGCTTCGTCCATTCTTCACCGAGCAGGCAGCCGAGGATCGCCTCAGCCGCCTTACGCAATTCACCAGAAGTGCGTACCTGCCATTCTACACCTGCCGGGTCGTGTCGCTATAATGTGATTTCGCACAATCGACGTACATTTCTTCACC
>JANMLE010000493.1:0-6281 GCA_031372385.1 Planctomycetota bacterium
GCCGGCATCTCCCTGAAAGACGCGGACGGTGGTCATCGGATGGAACGGCCAAACGCAAACACTTCGTAGAAAGACTCGATTTACAAAACAACACACAGCGCTCGTGGGGGGGCCAGCTTGCTCGCCCCATCGGCGAGGACGAACCGACCCGATCGTGAAACTGAGCGATCGAACAGACCATTTGAGGTTCGTCGGGGTGCAGGGGCGGCAGCCCTTGCCCTTGGGGCGTAGCGAGCAGCAGCAAGCGTCGGGGTTACGCGAGACACGAGCGAATAACCACGGACGGCCCAAGGGCAAGGGGTCGAGGAGCCGTGCGACGAGAGCCCCTTGCACCCCCAAGCTGGGGTGGGGCACACACATACAACACAACACACAAAACAACGGGGGTGTACCGGGGCGGACAGGTGCCGGACACCCTCCGGTACACCCGATGGTACACCTGCCGAAGTAGGCTATGGACATGCGATGACCTCCGGCTTGATGAGCGGGGCGGGGTCTCCCTCGCACGAATACCAGATCGGTTCATATAGCAATCGTTCGGGCTGCATGTCTTCCGCCGAAGCGAACCGCCAGAGTTGCGCGCCGGGCTTGTCGTGAATTGCCTTCCGCAGTGCATCGCGTCGGCGGGCCGTGGGAGCAACCATCAACACGGTGAACTTGTCGATGGTCGCGTCCGGGAAGTGGCGTCGATGTCCGAAGACCTCGGCGAGCACCGCATAGCCCTGCGTCTTCGTGGCGGCGATTTGCTGGACTCCCGATGTCGCCCGGTCCTCTTCCAGGTAGAAGACTTTGGAGTGACCGCGAGTACGCAGCAGAAACGCGGCATCGGGCGCACAGACCAAACGGGGCGTCGAACGCAGCACCGTGTAAAGCTTGAACCGAAGCTCCGGCGTCACTTCATGCGAGTTCACGACATCGAACTCGTTGAACCAGTCCACGATCTCCACGCCGGTTTGCAAGGCGATCGCCTGGTCGAACGCGATGTGCGTTTCGCTGACGGCGAGCCAATGCCAGACATGGTGCATCGACGGGGTTTGGGACGAAACGGCGAGCAACCGGTCATCACCCGTCATCTCGGTCAGCATCTCGATACCGGGCCGCGAGGGAAAGTAGACCGGAGCGGGGACACCGTTCGCGGGATACGCCACCAGCATTGGCTGCCGACTCAGCAAATGGGCATCGACCAGCGATTGCAGCCGACGGCGCGTGATGCGGCCATTGGTGTCATCGGGGAAGACCAGCCGCTGCACCTGCTCGCGGTTGAGGACGTAATAGCGGGCAACCGCCCGCAGAATGAGAAGATCGCGTTCCGTGACCATGATGACCTCTGAGAAAAAAGATGCCGAGGCACCTGAATAGTTCAGGTTCTCGGCAAAAGATGCTCCCAAGGTCGGGACGCGATTCTCAGGCAACTCCGCTGCTTCGCCCGAAGGCGAAATCCACACGAGCCGTCACTGAGAGCACTTCGCGAAGAAGTGTCGGCGATATTTGTACCGTGGTCTTGCGCAGCGTCAAGCCCCGGCGCACAATTTCTTCGTGACGGTCGAACTGTCCCCACAGGCCACTCAAGCCGCATGGGATGCGGAACTGCAACTCGAACGAGTCGCGACCCACGAAGACGTGGCCGAGTTTTTCGACCGCGAGACGGTGGCCGTTCAGCGACAGAACTTCGCGGAATCCTATCGCCGCCTCGTCGGCGTCCATCCCAATGATCGTCACGAATTTCGCCAAGCCCTCGAACGCATCCGCGACGGCGGGGGAATGTCAGTCCCCGATCTGATCGACGTGCTCAATCGTCGATGAAGGCGGACGCGGAGCCACTTGTAGCCGTCAAATTGGCGGGAACGATTGTCGCCGGAAGCACGATGGGACGGTTCACAATTCGCTGGAGCCGTGCCCGCTGCTCGGCTTCGATCTCCTGGGGCGACGCGAACAATCCCGATTGGAAGTTCTTCGCAATCAGCCGTTCCACGTCATCGAAGACTTCGGGCAGTTCTTGACGAAGTTTGGCGGCATCCCAGGCGAGATGCCCCGGTGCCGATCGCTTCACGTCTACGTCATAGAGCCGTGGATCATCCACCAGCCGCAGGAAGGCCCGACCTCGCGACAGATTACGGATGTCGCGTGCCCACACGCGCAGAGTTTCATCAAACGACACATACGTCCGAGTGGCCAGTTCCAGGTAATCCTCGTGAACTGGCACGAGCGTCTGATGCGAGCCGCTCGACGTGCCGGTCGATCGCGAGCCGCCGGAACCCTGTCCCTCATTTCGACCGCTGGTGTCGCCCACGCTACGGATTACACCGGCCACACGCTGGTCGGTGTGCGACCAGTTCTGACCGTAGGTCTTGCTCCAGTTGTCGGCATCCGATTGCGATGTGGACCAACTGCCGAGTTCCGCGATCCGATGACCGACCAGACGTTGTCGCTGGGAATACCATTCGTCCTTGATCTTGCGGGGATCGAACTGCAACGAAGCCAGTTCGTGAGCGAGCAAGTCGGCGTCCTCGCCCTGCACCCCGAAGATCATACGGCTCTGTGCTTGAAAGATGAGTGATGTGAGGTCGGTGTCGCCCCTGACCAATTGACTAAACGACTGATGACTGAGGATCAGCTTCACGCCGAGTTGCCGCATCTCGGGGATGGCCGATTCCACGTCCGGGCCAACGAATCGTTGAAACTCGTCCAGGAAGAGATACGTTGGATACCGGACACCCAGCGGCAACGAACGCGCCGTAGTCAACACTTCATTGATGACGAGACCGCCAATCGCGTCGGCCACCTGTTCGGGCAGGCGATTGCCCGGCGCGAGGTTCAAGACGACGATCTTCCCCTCGCGCATGAACCGCGACAGGTCGAGCCGGTTGTCTGTCGATCCGAACATCTGCCGCAGGATGGGAGACTCGAAGAACGGCTTGAGCCGGTTGCGGCTCGATTCGAGGATGCGGCTGACTTCGGCCGACCGCGTCCCGATCAGGTCACTCCATTCGTGCCGCAGAGCATCAGGTAGCGAGTTGAGAAGTTGCGCGTGATACGGCGAGCCGGGCATCAGGAAGTGAACGCAATCGGAAATCGTCAGCCCGAGCTGCGCCGCCGCCCAAAATGAATTGAACAGCCAACGCCCCAGACGAGGCATCTCTTCCAGATTCTGCGACGCCCACCCTTTCAAGATGATCTCGGAAGCTCGCGAAACCTTGTAATAGCCGTGAGCCAACGTGTCGTAGTGGAGTGGATTGAAACCAATCACCACCTCTTCGCGGCTCGGTTCGATGTAGACCAAGCGGTCACGCACCGCGTCGGTGCAGAACTCCGATGCCATCCACGCGAGCAACTCGAACGACAGGTTGCCCATCCGGTCCACGATCACGACACACGGCTCGTGCAGCGGATCAAGCAGCAAACCGTGTAGCAGCGTGTGGATCGCGGTCGTCTTGCCCTTGCCGGTCCCGCCGATCAAATGCCAGTGCGTATCGAAGCTCGCCTTCGGCACCCACACCGGTTCCTTGGTTCCATGTTGATGGCCAATGAGAATAAATTTCATGGCGTCATCTCCGCCAACAGTTGCGAAGTGAGTTCGCTATACCGCTCTTTCAGTTGCACGAGCAACGTCGCCCGATGCCGGTCATCCGACACGGCCTCGATCTCCACTTTCCGCTGCTCGAACCAGACCGCCAGTTCCTGAATCGAACGGAACTTGGGAGTCGGGGCAACCTTTTCGCGATGCTGGTGAATGATTGCCCGCAACTCCGCACTTCGTTGTTCGACGGTCTCGGGAGATTCAGCATCTCCCATGTACTTTTGCATGTACGCATCGAGTGCCGCGCGGTTGAAACGGTCACGAATTTCGATCTCGTGTAGCGTGTAGAGCAGGTCGCACTGGGAGCGGGCTTCCTTACGGCGATTGGCGTCCAGACGGGCTTGGGGCTGCCGAGTCAGCTCCAACTGATGCGTTCGTCCGGCTTCCAGTGCCCGCTGTTCCGCAGCTCCTCTGGCCTCCTCCTCATTTCTTCGTTGATCCATTCTGCGGAACGGTTCGATCATCAGGTAGACAGACAGTTGCCACGATTTTTTCGCAATGATCCAGCCCCACCAGACTCCAAAGTCGATGGCGAGGAACACGAGAATGGGTGCATACAGCGCAATCGCGAGCGGGATTCCAATAAACGCGCCGATCAGAAGGGCCGGAAAGACCTCGTTCGGATTGACGCGGAATCAGTTCCGCAGCATTTTGAGTAGTGTTATGGTCAACATGTCTTGCTTCGGATCGTTGACGTTGCCGAAACCCATCCGTGTCGTGTTCGGTCTGTGATCCGCTGAGTGTTCCGCCTCGGCGGGACCGGCCGTGTTGAATCAGAACCCTAAAAGATCTGTGCATCCTATCGCAATACAATTCTGCATTGCAGAGAGCCGCCCTTTGAATGCTCACCGCATACAGTGATGCACGGACCGTCTTGCGGATGGATCTAACGTATCGCTCTTTGATGGAAGCCATTTCGGCCGTGCAGCATGCAACTTTGAAAACGGCATCAATCGTCCATCGCGCAAGCGTCCGCTCGCAATACGTTTGAAGAGCATGATCTGCGATTGACTGGTGCCTGCCCCGCAACTCGATGTCTCCCGCCAGAAGCGGAGACTCGGGCAGTCCCGCGTGGCGTACATTCCGCTGCAACGGCAACAACATTTGTGGGACGAAAAAGACCGCCATCGAGCGGTCTTTCAGAAGATAGCTGCCAAGCTTCTCGCCCTGCGATCGCCCCCACGGCAACTGAACCAACGCTCCGTCAGGAGAGACGAGCATGGCCTCGCTGTCCTGCAAATGCGGTTCGAGTGCGAACCAAACTCGCCTCCTGAGTTCCTCGCCGGGATCAAGATCAGCCGACTTCCACCCAAAGCTTCCACGCCACTCCCCGATGTGCGGGCCGATCACAGCAGCCGAACCCAACTATATCCGCGCGACGAACCGATCAGCGAGACCATTGGAAACGTAAAAGGCACGGCCTCAACGTAATGAGGACGTGTTTCCAAAACGGATGCATTCCGGTTCACTTTGCCATTGTCGATATACATTCACGCAACACGACAGATTCGCAAACACCGCTGCCTGCCTGTCTAACGATTTTTGCTCACCCATTCCGTGTGCGAGCCAGATCCTCCACATCTATGACATCTTCCAGCGTAAAAGTTACTGACTTTTCCTGATCCATTACACCAACGACAGGTCGCCAACGCCTCTTCCATGTAAACTCCACCATTATTACTGGGTGCCGTGTACGGCGCTGCCGGGACCGGTTTTTCATTTGCCACCGCGAACATTATTACAGCGCCGATCGCAAGGGCCGCCATAGCGCCACGCTGATCTTTCGTAAGTGAAGCCTTCTTTCCATCCAAACGGCCCAGAATCGGTTGCACAGCTGTGGCCAGTCTCGGATCATACTTCACTGCTAATACCAGATCAGCTCGTGCCTTTTCAGAGTTCTTGATTTCTGAATATGCGAAACCACGGAGCAGAAACACTTGGCCATAATGCTGTCGCGACGGGATAAACTCTCCAGATGCATTCTTGGAACCCGGCCAATGCTCGATTGCATTATTGCAGGCGACAATCGCCTCATCATATTGCAACATTGGCGAGTATGAATAAGCCAGCATAGTCCATCCGACATATACCTCTGGCGAGTCTGGATACGCACCAACTGCGACGGAAACTTCCTCGAACTACTGCGCATATTTTGTTTCCAACAGTAAGTGATATGCACGCCTCATATGAACCGACACAAACCGATGGTCTCCGCGCTTGTCGGAGTTTTCCACACCTAGATTCACTTTCTCTCGTGCATAATCTTCCGGACGGAGTGGACCAACATAAGCGGCCTTGTTTTCAAATAGCTCTAACATTGGCCCGCCGTCTTGAAATGCCTTCCCTTGGTGAACCGCCGTCACGATTGCAAGGCGCTCAGCCTTTATCGCGTCGTCGAACTTTCCATTTGCCGCATAAGCATTGGCGAGCGTATCCAAGTAACGATAGTCGTCATATTTGGAAAGCCGGCATGCTTCCATTGCATGCTCTAGGGCTTTCTTCGAATTGCGAACGGAGTCGTCCTCACATGTTGCTAGCAGCCAAGAAATGTTATTTCGCGCGACGTAATCGTTCACGGCCCGCGGATTTTCCGGGTTTGGAATTGATCTGGTCAAGTGGGTGGATTTCGGCGACAGATGGGGGATGTCGCTGGACCTCGTCACGGAAGAAATGATTGCTCGTCAGCCGGAGGAGGCTCAGGCCA
>JANMLE010000496.1:0-4972 GCA_031372385.1 Planctomycetota bacterium
CCCCACCCCCCCCGCGCGGGGCCCCGCCGGGGGCCGCCCCCCGCCCACCACCGCCCCCCCCCCCCCCCCCCCCGGGCCCCGGCAACCGGCTCGCGACCGCAAGACACGGAGTTGTTTTTGGACGGGTACAACGCAGCACCCACGGACGTCACAGAAGTCACCCAGTCGGGAAAGGCTGGCGGCAGTTCATTGACAATGCCACCCGGATGACGTTTATTACTCGCCCTGATCGGCCCCCATCGTCTAGAGGCCCAGGATGCAGGATTCTCAGTCCTGATACGCGGGTTCGAATCCCGCTGGGGGTAATCGCAGTAAACGCAGTCTGTTAAACGTTTTATGCGATTCTCGTCAACGCCGCGTATCCTTCAAAAACCCGTGACGACACCCGTTACGACACCCGAAGGGCGAAACATGACTGAGAAAAAGCCTGAAAAACCACATCCCGACTTTCCCCTGTTCGCGCACCAAAACGGCCAGTGGGCGAAGAAAATCCGGGGCCGTCAGCACTACTTCGGACCGTGGGCTGATTCAGACGCTGCACTGGCCAAGTTTCTCGACCAAAAAGACGAACTGTTGGCCGGCCGGGCTCCGCGGTCGAAATCGGATGCCGGTATCCTGGTCAAAGACGCGGTCAACGAGTTTCTTGCAGCGAAAGAGGCACTGGTCGAATCGCACGAACTCAGCGCGTACACTTGGTCGCAATACCACGGCATTTGCAAGCTGATCGTCGGCAGACTCGGAAACCGCCGGGTTGTCGACCTGCGGCCGGAAGACTTCATCGCATTGCGGTCCGCGTTTTCGAAAGGTGTCGGGCTGGTGTCGCTCGGGAACCGAATCCGCATCACCCGCATCGTCTTCAAGCATGCGTTCGATGCCGAGTTAATCGACAAGCCGGTCAAGTTCGGGCCGACGTTCAAGGTGCCATCGAAGAAGAATCTCCGCGCCGAGAAAAACACGCGACCCAAGCGGATGCTCGAAGCCGATCAGTTGCGGGAAATCATCAACGCGGCGAAGGGGCCGTTCAAGGCGGCGATTCTGTTGGCTCTCAACTGCGGTTTCGGGAACTCGGATTGTTCATCACTCCCGCGTGCGGCAATCGATTGGAAAACGGGCTGGCTCTCGTTCCCGCGAATCAAAACGGCGGTTGATCGTCGATGCTGTCTCTGGTCGGAAACTCTGGCGGCGCTCAATGACGTGGTGTCGATGGGTCGCGTCGCCGCGGATGCTGATGACGCTGATCTGGTGTTCCTGACGCAGCACGGCAGGCGATACGTCCGGCACTACGGCATCGAAACCGGAATGAAGATCGACGGATTCGGTGTCCACTTTTCGAAGATCCTGAAAAGCCTGAACTTCGACAAGTCGGGCGTCGGCTTCTACTCGTTGCGACACGTCTTCGCGACGATTGCCGGAGAATCTCAGGATCAAGTCGCGGTCAATGCTGTGATGGGACATCAACCGCTAGATGATGAAATGCCGTCGAGGTATCGCGAACGCATTTCAGACGACCGACTGAAGGCCATCACCGCCCGCGTCCGGTCGTGGTTGTGGTCGACGACAACCAAGGCGAAGGCGGCGAAGAAGAAGCAGACGGTTTGAATCGCGGCGTGGCGTGTTATCGTGACACAAGCCCGAGGCGCGGCTGATCCCCGACGACGGTTTTCCCGAACCGTCCCGCCTCGCGGTTTTCTTCTCATCGGGACCGGACGGGAGCGGCATCATGCGCGACAAGGACAAACAGTCGAATGCGTTTTGGGCATGGGCCAAGTGTCTTGGCGAACTCATCTTTTGGGCGGGGGAACCGGACGCGGAAACAACAACGCGGGACGGCTGGCGTGAGGCATTCAGAATCGACATTCAGGACAAGGGCGACCGGGCACTGGATGCCGCGCCCGACGACGTGACGCGCAATCAAGTCATCCGCTCACGCAGCCTCGCATGTGACCTTGTGCGAATGCTCAATACGTGCGGCGACTTGAATTCTGTGCCATGCCGGAACTGGCCGACAACGGAACGAAACATCGTCGAGGAACTGACGAAGCTCAAATCGCGGTTCGCGGAACTGGGCTACGGCGAGCAACGGGCCGAACCCGTGGCCGTGACAGCGACCGGCAGCACGAAGCCCGAGGCGGCAAAGGTAAATCGAACTCGCCCACGCAATCGTAGACCCGCGAAGTCGCCACCGAAGGCACTCACTGATCGACAGAGCGAAAGTCTTCGATTGTACGGCGAGTGCAATGGGAACATGTCCGAGGTGGCTCGGCGAATGGGTGTCGCTCCTCCGACAGCAATGCAGCACTACGACGCCGCGAACGTGAAGCTCGGCATCACGCTATCGGAACGGGCGAGAACAACAAGGCTCGCGGCTGACCAACACGGGCAAGGCGTGAAGGGGCTTCCAGCACGACGCCGCGGCAAAGGGGTGAAGGTAGACGATTAAGGTATCGAACGCAATTTTGTTGAAGGTATGACCGTCGCGAAAAGCCCCTGATTTCAGGGGCTTTTCTGTTTGTCGGTGTGCCATCTGAAAAACAGATACCTTCAATCGCGAGGGAAGGTTAGGAGGTGCAAAACATGCACACGCAACCGACACTGACCGATGAAGAGCGGCAAGCCTACAAGAAGCTCGCGGAAGCGGCTCGGCGAGTACAAGAACTCGCGGCAAAAAAGAAGGCGGCGAAGAAATCGGCACCGCAGCGGGAGGCCATCCCGTGCAAGTGACGCCCGCCCCCATGCTGACCCGCGAACAGGTCGCGAACCGTCTCGGCGTTGACCCTGACGCGGTGTCCGGGCTGATCGCATCCAAGCAACTGGCCGCGGTCAACGTGGCTCGGTCCCGCACAGCGAAACGACCGACATGGCGCATCCGCCCCGAGGATCTTGAGGCGTTCGAACTCCGCCGGATGACCGGCACGAACTCACCCGCGACTCGACGCGCACCCAAGCGACCGACGGCGAAGAAATCCTACTTTTGACCAACGACAACACCACGGCGGCGAACCGTGGTGTTCTCGTGTTTCTGGTTTGTCCCCGACGAAAAGGACGCCCACATGATAGGCACGACGCCCCCGACGATCAACGACAACGTTCTGTCACTCGACCGCATCCTGTCACTTCGCGGCGAAGCCTTCGCGACGATCCGACGGGACTCGGCACACGTCGCGATGATTGCCACGCATGTTGAAGCTCTCGACGTGGCGTTGCAGACGAACGCCGACAGTCGAAGCATCGACGAACAACAACACTTGGTCGATGCCGCACGGCGGCTCGCGACGCTGCTCGAAGGTGAGGTGTGCGAATGATCGACGACACCAAAACCGAACGACGTGCCGAACGAGCGGCCGAACATGAAGCATGGACGGCAACTGGTGACGGTATGCCGCCGATCACAAACGACCAACCATCGGCCATCGAAATCAGCGGTGAGCAAGATGAGAACGAGCCAGTTGACCTGCCAACCAGTGACGACTCCGCATCACAACAGAAGATCGACGCCAAGTTTCTCGACGCAATGCCAGTCGCTCGTCACATGCTGGACGCGACGGCAATGCACGTTGAGGACGGCGAACCGGTTCCGAAGCTGCACTATTACCAAGAATCATGGTGGTGGTGGAACGCAACGCAGTACCGGGAGGAAAGCGGCTCGGACATCGACGCCAAGACGGTCCAGCACCTGGACGAACATTTCACACGCCTTACGAAAACCGCCGTCGGCAACGTGCAACTCTGTCTGAAGGCGGAAGCCAACATCGACTCGCATCGGGTGATGCCGTGCTGGTTGGATGGACACCGGGAAGGCGTGTTCCTGCCGATGAAGAATGGCATCCTAAACGTGTCCGATCTGCTGAAGGGTGAAACGGACATCCTGATTCCGCACACGCCCCGATTCTTCTCGGCGAACTGTCTGCCGTATGACTTCAATCCCTTGGCCGAATGTCCAAAGTGGCTCGCGTTTTTGGAAAGGAATCTTGAAGGCGACCAAGAACGAATTGCCATCCTTCAGCAGTACTTTGGTTACACCCTGTCCGCCGCACTGGCGTTCCACAAGTTTCTGTTTCATGAAGGCGAAGGGGCGAACGGAAAAAGTGTCGCTTGTGCAGCGCTCACCGGGATGCTTGGAACCGCGAACGTGTCATCTGTTCCCCTCGAAAGTTTCGGTGAGCGCTTCTCGCTATTCCAGACGTTGGGCAAGCTCGCAAACGTCGCCAGTGAAGTCGGGGAAATCGACCGAGTGTCGGAAGGGACGCTGAAGGCGTTCACGTCGGGCGATGCTTTGCAGTTTGAAAGAAAACACCGCGACCCGATCACGGCGCGTCCAACGGCCAAGCTGGTGTTTGCTTCCAACAACCGACCCCGATTCAGCGACAAGAGCGGCGGGTTGTGGCGGCGGATGATCCTGATGCCGTGGCGGATCGTCATCCCCGAGAACGAACGGGTTCGGGGTATGGACTTGCCCCAATGGTGGCAGGATCAAGGGGAACTGCCGGGCGTCCTACTTTGGGCCATCGCGGGACTCTGGCAATTGGAACAGCAAGGCGGGTTCACCAAGTCGTCAGTGTGCGAGGCCGCTCTCGCCGAGTACCGGGCCGAATCGAATCCCGCCCGCATGTTCTTGGAAGAGCGATTCCAGTTCGACCCCGAGTCATGGGTTGTCTGTGAAGACGCCTACCGTCCCTATGTCGAGTGGGTGAAGACGAACGGCTTCCTGCCGTTGTCAGCCAGTACGTTCGGCCATGAAGTGCGCCGGGCGTTTCCCAAGGTGGAACGCAAACAAAAGATGATCGACGGTGAACGTCCCGCCGTCTACATCGGACTGGCCAAACGGTGACGGCGTAATCGTTCACGGCCCGCGGATTTTCCGGGTTTGGAATTGATCTGGTCAAGTGGGTGGATTTCGGCGACAGATGGGGGATGTCGCTGGACCTCGTCACGGAAGAAATGATTGCTCGTCAGCCGGAGGAGGCTCAGGCCA
>JANMLE010000966.1:0-2224 GCA_031372385.1 Planctomycetota bacterium
ACTTCGGAATCGTAGTAGTTCCCCACGCGACCCAGCACCATGCCCAGCTTGCCGGTCTGTTCGCCCGAGCCGATCATCTGGACCAGCGTCTTGGGAAACAGCGGGTTCGTTTCGAGCACTTCATGAATCTGGCGTCCCGTCATCACCTTGTCGGCCAGATCCTTCCAGGCCCGTTCGTAAAAGACGTTTTCGGAGACAGCGGCGCACAACTGGATTCCGTCCAGGACCGGCACGCCGGCATTCAGCATGGCCGCGAAGGTGCGGGTCGTCCGGGCGAGGATAGCCTTTTGCATCAGCGGTCCCAGCACGGGGAGCCGCAGGATCGTCCAGTCGTAGGCCATGCGTCCCCACCACTGCTGGCGCGCGTACCACCAGAAGGCGAACAGTCCCCCGGCACCGATCAGGCAGGCCCACCAGTACTGAGTCAGGATGTGCGAGATGGTCATCATGACGACTGTCGGAGTCGGCAGTTCGATTCCGCGGGCCACGAACATGGGCGAGATCTTCGGCAGGACAAACGTCAGCAGGAACCCGCACGCTCCCAGGCACATCAACATCATCACGCCGGGATACATGAGTGCGCCGCGGACCTTGTTGCGTTGCTCCAAGTCGCTGCGCATCTGGCCGGCGATCCGTTCCAGCAGGGCACCCAGCAACCCGCTGACTTCGCCGGCCTTGACCAGGTTCACGTAAACACCATCGAAGCAGCGGGGATACTTGGCGAGGGCGACGGAGAAATCGATGCCTCCCTCGACATCCTGCTGGATCCGTTCGAGCATCGACTTCATCGACGGGTTCTCGGACTGCTTCGCCAGGCCGCCGATCGCCGAAGCGACGGGAATGCCAGCATCGACCATGACCGCCAGTTGGCAGCTCAGGTAGACGATGTCGCTGCGGGAAATGCGGCGCGCGAAGAGCGACGGGGTGGTCGTGCGCGCGGCCGCGCGGGTCTCACTCATCGACACTGTGAACAACCCGTCCTGGCGGAGCTTGCGCGCGGCATCGGCTGAAGTGTCTGCGGAGACGACGCCGGACTGCATCTTGCCCGAGGCGTCGCGGGCCAGGTATTCGAACTGCATGATTGTTCTCCCACAAACCTGAACCAGAATTATGTCGACATTCGTCCCGTCGGCGGAGCGACGGGACTACCGTAGTCCCGTCGCTCCGCCGAAGGGATTCTTAGGTTCGCGGTCCGATGTTCGCCGGTATCCAGCCTTCGTCGCTGGCTTGCAGGACTTCCTCAATCGTCGTCAGGCCCTCCCGCACCTTGCGGAATCCGTCGTACCGCAGCGGGATCATTCCATTCCGCCGCGCGTGTTCCGTCACCGATTGCAGCGTCGCGCTGACGTTGATCGTTTCACGCAGCGCGTCGTCGAGGACCAGCAGTTCGTGGATCGCGATGCGTCCGGTGAAGCCGGAGTTGCGGCAGCGGGCGCAGCCCGCCCCGCGGTAGTACTCGTTGATCTCGATTCCCATCTGCTGCACGATGAGCTTCATCGCCTTCGGCGGGTCGTACACCTGTTTGCACTTGGCACAGATCCGGCGGCACAACCGCTGGGCGAGGACGCCGTTCAATGAGGCACCGATCAGGTAGCCCTCGACCCCCATGTTGACCAGCCGCGTGACGGCGCTGCAGGCATCGTTGGTGTGCAGCGTGCTGAAGACGAGGTGCCCGGTGAGCGCCGCCTGGATCGCGATCCGCGCGGTTTCCGCATCGCGGATTTCGCCGACCATCAGGATGTCGGGATCCTGCCGCAGCAGGCTGCGCAGGACGCCGGCAAACGTCAGGCCGACCTTTTCGTTCACCTGGAACTGGTTGATCAGTTGCAGTTGGAACTCGATCGGATCCTCGACGGTGCAGATGTTTTTTTCGATCGTGCTGACGGTGTTCAGCGCGGCGTACAGCGTCGTGCTCTTGCCGCTGCCGGTGGGTCCGGTCACTAGGACGATGCCGTTGGGCCGGTTGATGTTCTGCTGGAACCGTTCCAGGTTTTCGCTGCTGAAACCGAGTTGGGCCAGTGTCAGCGGGATGTTGCGGTTGTCGAGGATTCGGATCACGGTCTTCTCGCCGTGGGCCATCGGAAGCGTGCTGACGCGCAGATCGATCGCGCGTCCCTCCATCATCACATGGATCCGGCCGTCCTGCGGCAGCCGCCGTTCGCTGATGTCCATCGACGCCATGATCTTGATGCGCGAGGCGACCGCGGGCGCGATGTGTCCGGGA
>JANMLE010000557.1:0-9980 GCA_031372385.1 Planctomycetota bacterium
GACCATCGAATACCACCAGCACCGCAACGCCCAAGCCCGCACCAGCCACACCAAATCCACCCTCGCCGCCCTCGACCGACAAGGCATCGTCCTCGCCAACACGATCCGATGCGGACCTTCGGGTTAGCGCTGTAGGTCTAAGTGCCAGGGCTTCCGAGGTGGTGTTTTCCCACGTTTGTAGCCGAATTCGCAAGAATTTGGATCGTCTGACTGATCGTCCGAATTCTTGCGAATTCGGCTACAGGCTTGGATTCTCGGCATTTCACACCTCGGAAGCCCTGCCCCTAAGTGCCGGACGCCTCGTCCGTGCGCCCGAGTTTCACAGAGGGTTGCACGCATTGCCGCACGGACGAGGCGTCCATGCTACGGTTGGTTCTCGCCAAATCCCGGCTCACCAAGGCTCCCACGGGAGCAACGTCTCAACGCTGCCCGTACGGGGAATAGTTCGTGGGATGAACTGTTCTTGCCGGGGGACTGCGTGTTGGCCCCGTCGTGTGTCCCGGTGGCGGCAGAGTCGCTCTGGCGTCGAACTGGCCTGATGTCTGGGACACCGGCAAGACATAACCCGACGGCAATGACGATCTCGATGGGGACGGTGACGATGTCGTCCCCTGATCCCATGTCGAGCCCCGATCGGATATCGCACTGCGATCCAGCGCCGTGCTGGCGGACGTCCTGTAATTGAATACCGGCCCGCGCTCGTCGTACATGGCGGGCGGACCGGAAGCGGCACGGGGGTCGGGATACGGTCCCGTCTCGAACATCGGGACTTCCGGGTGTTGGGCTCCGAACAATTGTTCCGAGTTCCGCCGCACGGCCCGGCACGGATCGTCGCTCAATTCGATCCCACGGTTCTCCAACAGGATCCCCTGCGCCTCTTCCAGCCGCGCGAGCTGAATGTTGTAACGTGCGAGCAACTGTCCCGCGTCGGTGATCGCATCGACATGCATCCGGAGCGCGTTCTGATAGTCGTACAGGGCCAGCAGCAGCCAGTTCTGATTGCCGTCTTCGGACGGTGGCGGAGTCGCATACCGAATCCTGGCGGCGCGGATCCATTCCTGACTGTTCTGCACCCGTTGATGCGCCAGTTCGAATTGGGCAAACGCTGTTTCAGACTCTCGTATCAGATCGGCCAGGGTGTAGCTGAGGTTTTGAACCGTCTGGTTCAAGACGGCCCGGTCGCGCGTCAACTGCATTTCGGCCACCTGCAAACCCCCCTTCGCTGCCCGGTTGCCGAGGGGGATCGAAAACGTCGCCCCCAGCGTCCAGTCGGTGTAGCCAAAGCCGATCATTTGATTGAGCGACGTATTCAGGTTTTGACCGATGCCGTTGGCCCGATACAGCGCTTGCAGATCGAGCTGCGGTTTGACTCCGTTGCGCGCCACTGCAAATTCCAGCTCGCGAATCCGCAGACCCAGTCGTTGACGGACGAGATCCGGCCGGCTTTCCAAGGCATTGGCCATCGCCGCGGCGTGATCGAGAGCCACCGGGTCTCGCCGCGGAAAATCGCTCGGAACCAGCCGATTGCGATCCCACAGGTCCATCGCGAGCAGATTGCGCAGACGCAGCTCTTTGGCCACCGCGTCATTCCTGGCCTGGAATCGCTGCTGTTGAAGCGAGTCAAACTGCATACTGGCCCGCGCCACATCCGCGCGCGTGCTCAGCTCCGACTGCATGCGGAGTTTTTCGATCCGCACGATCTCGCTCATCAGTGGCAGCACATTCTCCACGGCGTCGAGTGTCACGAGCGCGGACTGCAGATCCCAATAGGCGGTCTCCACGCTGCGCACCTGGGCCATCGTCGCCTGCTTGCAATCCCACGCCGACTGCTCGGCCCTCAACTGCGCGATGCGAATGGGGGCGAGATTGACCGTCCATCCGGCGCCCCTCAACAGCGGCTGCGTCGCCTGAAACACCAGATCGGACGTGTAGGCCGGGTTGAACTTACCCGCCGTCCCATTGGGATAGAACAAGTATCCCAACGGGGGAAGATAACCGATGCTCGTGGTCGCACCCGTCGACCACGACTTCGAAACGGAGGCGATGAAATCCCCCTCGTCGCGCCGCACGTTTTGCGGAATCCCGGGACCGAAGAATGTTCCGGATGGCTCATCAATGCGGCTGCCAACGTAGCCCGTGGTCAGCTTGGGATCGAAGACCGTGGCGGCCACGTTCGACCGCATCTGCATGATCGCGGGATCGTATCCCGTCACACTCTCGATCTGAACTCCCCCCGAACCGAGCGTCCGGACGACATCCGACTTGCCGAGCGAAATCTGGATCGCATCGCGCAGCGATAAACTCCGGGGGTCGGCGTTGAATGACAGGCTGGCTGTCAGCGGCCGCAGCTCGGCACTCGCGTCAACGACCGCGTCACTGGAAACAGTTCCTTCGGGAACAAATCGTTCAGGAACAGATTCTTCGACGCGGGGTGTTGGTCCTCGCATTCCCAAGCGGGAAGGCTGTTGGACCGCTGAAAGTTGCGGACGATGGTAATAGCCGCGCGGAATCGGAGGCGGCTGTCCCGTCACCGAAGGCGATGACGAATCGAGGACCAGCGCGATCAACAAGAGTCGCCGCGCGAGCCGCGTAAGGCTTCCGTGCCGGCACTGCGTCGGCGGGTGCGAAGCGGTGGCGCAGGTCTGCTGTTCAACCGTCGACGAGACTCGATTCGACGGCGATCTGAAACGAGCCCGCAACACGATGAATTCGCCAGAGTAGGAATCTTGGAATCAAGCTGTCCAAGGTCCGCGCGCAGCCAAACACCACGCCGGAGGGCCTGCGCGAAAGGGTGTTGCCGTACAAATTGGAATGGGGGAAGGGCGGGATACTAGTGGCAGAAACCGGGTCTGACAAGACGAGTTCGCTGGTGACCGCGATTCGAATTGTGACGAGCCGATAACTCCAATCCGACGGAGCGGCCATCCGAAAAGAATGACCGTGAAATATCGCGGGGCGAAGGGTACGTAGCCGTCATCGCTCCGCGTGCTCAAACACTCTTGGAACAAGAGGCGAATCGAACCGGGCACCGTGCGATGTCGCAGCGATATTCACTGCTTGGCCGACGACGGCCAAGCAGTGAAACCACGCTTCGTCCAAGTCTCCAAGTGCTGACTTCGTGAGACTTCAGAGGCATCTCGAAGTCTCACGAATTCGGCGACCAGGAGGACGCGGCAACTATTCCGGCCGGCGCGGCGGAGTCGCTTCGCCGTCCGGGCGTGCGCGTCCGCCAGCGGGACGACCGCCAGCACCACCGGGACCGCCGGGACCACCCGGGCCGCGCAACTGGGCGACGTCGAACGCCTTGCCCTTCAGCTTGGCGAGTTGGTCCTTTTGATCGGCCGTCAACACGGCTTCCAGATCCTTGTCACGGGCCGCGCCCATCTCGCGCATTTTCGCAAACCGATCCTGAACGTCGCCGCCCGCACCCGCGCCGCCCCCTTCACGGAGTTTGTCCTGGAAGTCCTTGTTGATCGAGGCCAGCTTGTCCTGCTGCTCCTTCGACAACTTCAGGGTCTTGGCGACGCCTGGGTCCGAATACGCTTGAGCGCCGGCCGCCTGCAGCGCGATCTGGTCCAGGCGTTCGACCTGTGTGGCGTTCAACACTTCCGCCACTTTCGGCTTGAACTTCTCGGCGACCTTGCGGGCCGTTTCGGCTTGCTTGGCCATCAATTCGGTCATCTTCGCGCGGCGTTCCGCTTCGGGAAGATCGCGCAATCCTTCGAATCCACCGGCCCCCGCCTGCATTTCGGCGCGAGCTTCATCGCCCAGCGTCTTGAGCTTGCCAATCTGCTCCTCGGTGACACCGAGTTCCTTTTGGACCGCGGCAATCGCAGCGAGCGACAGCGGCGATCGCATCCCTCCCGTCGGACCTCCGAAACCACCCCGACCCCGTCCTCCGCCACCGGGCGGCTGTGCAAACGCACTCGTGGCCATCATTCCCACCAAAGCCAACGTTGCCAATCCGACCCATGACCTCATGCGCATCATCCAATCCCCCTTCAATGAACAAGAACTGCCGAAGTGTGTCGTTGCACCAGCAACGCTTCGACTCAACGAGCAACCATCCACAATCACGTATTCAGGTCAACCTGTGAAGACCTGTTCCCGTTCCCCGCTGGCATCGTCTGACGAAGCATTCCAGTCCGACGGACCAGTCTCAAGGCGACTCCAGCCAAACTTCAGGAACACTCAAACGCCGACAAAACCACCCACCAACTCCTGAAGCAACACTCTCAGTAGTTCCAAGTTTGCGGGTTTCGCATTTGCATTTACTCCGAAGGAGTTGCGTCTCATAGCCCAGCCCAGGGTTGCGAGCGAAGCGAGCTACCCTGGGGAAACGATTCAACCGAGCGACGTACCCCAACGGGGTTCCGTCATCGGTGTTTTTCGAAGGACGCAACCCTTTCAGGGTAGATGGACACGGTGCTCTCTCTCCCAGGGTAGCCCGCATGCGCGGGCAACCCTGGGCTATGCGACGCAACTCCTTCGGAGTAAAGACACCGCCGTTCAAGCCCCAACTTGGAAGTACTGACTCTTCCAATTCCCAGAAGATCGATGCGGTCCAAGACAAGTAACATTCACAGTGACGTGAATCTCTCTTATCAGTTCCACGCGCGAATGACGGCTAGGCCGCCTTGCCTTCTTCCTTCGGCTTTTCAATCGGCGCGGCGGGCTTCTCGTCCGGATTGCGAGGATCAGTCGGTTTGCCAGATGGATGCGTTGGCCGTTGGTGTTTGAGAAACTCTTCCAATTCCGACTTGCTCAGCGATCCGTCCTTGTCCGAGTCACCGGCTGACAGCCGTGACCAGAGAAATTCTGGCAGTTCGTCCTTCGACAGTTTTCCATCGTGGTTGCGATCCGCCCGTTGCAGCAGGCTTTCCGCGGTGGGTCGAATTCCTCCGGGTGCGTGTGGAGGACGAACGCCCGCCGGGCCTCGTGCCGCACCGCCCCGTCCCCCCTTTTCATCGGCCGGCTTGGACGATCCGGGCTGCGAATGCCGGTTGCGGAGATGGTTGGCAATCTCCTCTTTGGTGATGCTTCCATCACCGTTCGCGTCCACCTTGGCGAATTGCTTCAGCACCTCGTCCTTGCTGATCTTTCCGTCCTGGTCCGCATCGAGAGGCAGCCCCAAGGGAGGGCTCGCATGAGAACCTTGGAACGGCGGTAGAAACCGACCTTGGCGTGGTCCACCCGGTGCCGCTCTTCCGCCAAACCCGTGCGGACTCTGTGGACCAAACCCGTGTCCGCCCGGCCCACGGGGACGACCGCCAACGTGAGGCGCGGAGTGACCGTGACCAGGACGGGCGCCCGGCCCGGCGCGATGCGGCCCGCGCGGACTCTGACGATCCTGTGACTGTGCATGACGTCCTGCGGAACGGTCACCAGGCATTCCTCGACCATGTGGCGGACGACCTGCCGATGGACGATGCGGTGCTGAGTGATGCTGCGGTCCTTTGTGATGTCGATCAAACCCCGGACCATGACGCCCGAATGGTGGCCGAGGCCCCGCGGCATGCTGTCGCGGTCCGTGTGAATCACCGCGGCCAAAGCCCTGCGGTCCGTGGTGGCCTTGTGGTCCGGCATTGCGATGATCCGGGCCCCCGAAGTGCGGCCCTTGCGGACGGTGATCAGCACTTGGACCGTGAGGTCCGAATGGCGGCCGAGGCCCCGAGGCATGCTGTTGCGGTCCGTGTGAATCGCCACGGCCAAAGTCCTGCGGTCCGTGGTGGCCTTGTGGTCCGGCATTGCGATGATCTGGGCCACCGAAGTGCGGCCCTTGCGGACGATGATCAGCACTTGGACCGTGAGGTCCGAACGGTGGTCGAGACCCCGAGGCATGCTGCTGCGGTCCGTGTGAATCATCGCGACCAAAGCCCTGGGGCCCTTGATGGCTTCGCGGGCCGGCATCACGGTGATCGCGTGCTCCAGCGGGAGGCCCGCCCGGTCCGCGACCGACTTGCGCCAATGACTCCGTATCCGACCGGCCGACATTGTCCACAGCGTCAATGACCGGATTCCCCCGGCCGTTGGCCTGAATCGCTTCGGCAGGTGATCGTCCGTTCTCTGTGGCAATGGCGCTCACCGCCGCCGTTGCGTCCTGGTCCACGGGTTCGTCGGCCCCCGCGTTGAGGCTCATTGCGGCCAGCAAACCGACTGCTGACAGCCATCCATTTGTTTTCATCGGGGCACTCCTGAAGAGACCAATGGACGTGGGTGAAACCCCACGGCTGAAGTGTGCCGGATGCCGAGCAAGAACGCTCGCATTCGTCCAAAGTTCGCGGGATGTTACGAAGGCAGACCTTAATCAGAGGTGAAGTTGTGACGGGTCACGACATCTTTCCGGTAGATTCTCCGTGCGTCGAACGATTCACCGCAATTCCGTTCCGACAAGGACCGTCCGATGCAATGGGATTCGTTGAGAATGACCGCAGAGAGGGACTGAAGGACATGCGTGTTTTAATCGTGGAAGACGAACCTGATCTGCAGCGGGTGATGTGGACTTGTCTGCAGGAAGAGGGCTATGTGGTCGATGCCGCCAGCGACGGGGAAGAGGGGCTGTACAAGGCGGCCAACTGGGACTACGACGCGGTGATTTTGGATGTCATGCTTCCGAAGCTTGACGGCTGGCAGGTGCTGACGCGCCTGCGGAAACTGAAGCCAACGCCCGTCTTGATGCTGACCGCCCGCGACACCGTGCAGGATCGCGTCAAGGGACTCGATTCCGGTGCGGACGACTACATGGTGAAGCCGTTTCAACTAGCGGAACTGCTGGCCCGTCTGCGCGCCCTGATCCGCCGCGCCGCCGGCCAATCGCAGCCATTGCTCGAAATCGGCGACACGCAGATCGACACGGTCTCCCGCACGGTGACCCGCGGCGGTGCGATGGTGCCGCTGACCGCCATGGAATATTCGCTGGTGGAATTGCTCGCGCTGCATCGTGGGAAACTCGTGACCCGCTCGATGATTTACGACAAGCTCTACGATGAAGACGATGATTCACTTTCCAATCTCGTCGATGTTCACGTCTCCAACATCCGCCGGAAGCTCGGCCATGAGCTGATCACGACCCGGCGCGGACAGGGGTACATCATCAATGATTAGATCGCTTCGCTGGCGGCTGCAGTTGTGGCACGCGCTGCTGCTGACGACCGTGCTGGTCATTTTTGGAGGGGTGGTTTACGCCCTGCAGTGGCAGACGCGACTGCAGCAGGCGGACGCCGAACTCGATCGTGTGGCCTCGGTGTTGACCTCGCGGCTGCGCGGTTTGTTTCCCGTCCCCAGGATGCCGGGACCGGGGTCTTGGCCACTGCGCAATCCGGGGCGGCCGATCACGCCACAGCGCCCCAGCGGGGAGGAAGTTGTCGAAACTGCCGCCGTGGCCGATGCGCTCGCTCCCACGAATGCGCCGGTTCGGGGCGTCCGGGACAATTGGAGTGGCCCGCGGGGCGTTCCCCGTGAAGGACCGAGGGACGGCTCTCGCGATGGCGTGCGTGACGGTAACCGCGATGGCTCCCGGCCGGGAAGGGAGGGTTCGCGTGAGGCACCGCTGGAAGGGCCACGAGACGTGTCCCGGTCCGGGCCGGAACGGGATGTTTCCCGCGACCAGTCGGGACGCGATCCATCAGGGCGCAGTCCCCGGTTCGCTCCCGCACCCGGCCTGGGACTGCCCGAAGAATTCAAACACCTGTTTGAAACCGATGAACAGTCCAGCTTCTATTTCATCATCTGGGACAAAAACGGAACCGTCTTGGAGAAGTCGAAATCGGTGGGTGAGATCCCGTTCCCCGACCTGCACACCCCGACGGACGGATTGCCGGTCCAGACGGCCCGCATGCGTGAGACGCACCGCGAGGTCATCCACGTCTCCCGCTTCGACATCAATGTGCTGGTCGGCCGGTCGATTCAACCGGATCTGGACGCGCTGCATCGATCGGGAATCATGCTGATCCTCACCGGACTGGGTGTCCTGGTGATTGGCCTGGCGGGCGGCTGGTGGTTCTCGTTCCGCGCCTTTCGGCCGATCGCCGACATCACCGCGATTGCCGAATCGATTTCGGTGAAGAATCTTTCCACGCGGATTAACACGCACTCGACCGCCACGGAACTGGAACAGTTGGCCACGGTGTTGAATCGGACCTTTGACCGGTTGCAGTCCGCGTTCGAGCGACAGGGGCAGTTCACCGCCGATGCCTCGCACGAACTGCGCACTCCGCTGTCGGTGATCCTGTCGCATGCCGAACTGGCGCTGTCGCGCCCCCGGTCGGGCGAGGAATACCAACAGGCGTTCCAAGCCTGCCGCCGGGCCTCGCTGCGCATGAAGTCGCTGATCGATTCGCTGCTGCAATTGGCCCGGTTTGATTCGGGCGAACCCGAGGTCCAGCGTTGTCCCGTCGAATTGGACCGGCTCGCCACTGATGCCGTGGAAATGCTGCAACCGCTCGCCGAAGAGCGGCGGGTCAAAATGCACTGCCGGGCCGAGCCGGTCACGGTTGAGGCCGACCACGAACAGTTGTTCCAGTTGCTCAACAATCTGCTCAGCAACGCCATCCGGTACAACCGCACCGGTGGCCGGGTCGATCTGGAGATCACCTCCGACGGGCGGTTCGCGGTCATCCGCGTCAGTGACACCGGGATCGGCATCCCCGTCGAGGAGTTGCCGCGGATCTTTGACCGGTTCTACCGTGTCGACAAAGC
The DNA here is from genome assembly GCA_031372385.1 of Planctomycetota bacterium. Classification (GTDB taxonomy): domain Bacteria; phylum Planctomycetota; class Planctomycetia; order Planctomycetales; family Planctomycetaceae; genus Schlesneria. The sequence goes on from JANMLE010000557.1 coordinate 8,698, forward strand.
CCGGTCGCGCGCCGAGGGAGGCTGCGGGCTGGGGCTGGCCATCTGTCACACCATCGTCGAAGGACACCACGGAACAATCTCCGCAACGAGTGATCCCGACACCGGCACCACCATCGAAGTGAGATTGCCCGCGTGCCGAAACCCGATCGAGTCACACGCGCCCGCAGGATTGCCCCCGGTGCCGGAACCGGCGGCCATTGGTTAATGGCACCGACCTTAACCAAGTAACCCGAAGCGTGAGCGAGGGAAACTCAGGGAAATGCCACGATCACTCGCCCTCATCACTAGCCCTCGCTTACGCATTTTGAAGTTGCGCCTTTTGGTATTTCAGCCCCAAAGGGGCGATGTTACGCCAGCCCAGGGCAACGCCCTGGGTTGGCGATTTGCCGGGAAAACCAAGCCCTGAAGGGGCGGCACTATTCATTCGATGGAAATAGGGCCGCCCCTTCAGGGCTCCAAATTCTGTGACGATCGCCACCCAGGGCGGCGCTCCCGATGGTCGCTTGCCCTGGGCTAACTTAGGGCTGCCCCGTTGGGGCGTAAATCCAAAACATCGCAACTTCAAAACTTACGCATCGGGTTAGTAAAGCTAGCGCCCTGCCGCTCAAAATAAGCGCGGTCGAGCGCCAGCCCGTCGGACGGACGCGAAACGCCCGTCGAAGTGGCTGATCAAACAGCCCGCGACTACAATCCCGCCGACAAACGGCTTCCCACTCACTGAACATTGATCACCGCACGTTGAATCGAACCGAACATGAATCCCGCCGACACGCTGAAACAGATCGAAGACAAAGTTCTCACCGGACAACGCCTCTCGTTTGATGAAGGTCTTTGCCTGGATGAGCACGCCGATCTGCTGACGCTCGGCCGGTTGGCGAACGTCGTCCGCGAACGGAAGAACGGGAACTTCGCCTACTACAACACCAACATCCACCTGAACCCGACGAACGTCTGCGTCTACCGCTGCCGCTTCTGCGCCTTCCGCTCGGACCTGAAGGATGAGAAGGCGTACGTCTTCTCCGACGACATGCTGCGGGAGCGGATTCTGGAAGCACGGTCGCAGGGGGGCGACCGAGATCCACGTCGTCGGCGGACTGCATCACCAGAAGTCGTTCGACTGGTACGTGAACATTGTCCGGGTGCTGCACGAGACCTGTCCCGAGATCCACATCAAGGCGTGGACGGCGGTCGAGATCAACTGGTTCAGCTTCATCACGAAGAAGTCCACCGAGTGGGTGCTGCAACAGATGGTCGACGCGGGACTCGGTTCCCTGCCCGGCGGC
>JANMLE010000566.1:0-1653 GCA_031372385.1 Planctomycetota bacterium
CAACTTGAATCGCTCGACCCACACCGACCGGTTGCCTCCCTGAGTGTGGCCGAACGTCAGCACCTGTCCGATTCCGGCGGCGGCGGCCTGCTTGATCCGCTGCGTCAGCACTTCCAACCCGCGCGGTCGTTCGGGATAGATATTCGAAAACATCATGACCGGTTCCAGCCCCAGATCACGGCAGCGCTTGCCGAGCATCTTCGCGGTCTCGGGCGAGGCGTCCTCGGCCATGACCGGAACGTTTTCACCATTCGCTTCACGGTGATTGACTCCCCAGGCGACATGCCGGTATCCCGCCGCTTTGATTCCGGTGAGCGCCCGCTCCAGCGGGAAGCCGCTGTACGGCAGTGTCATGCAGGCATGCTGAAACACCGTCGGTTTGCGTTCGGCCGGCTTCGCGGGATCAGGTTCTTTTTCGGCGGCGCGAAGCGAGGAATCTGCCGAATGACGGCCTGCCATCACGGCGATCGAAGTGACGGTGGCGACCGAACCATGCAGGAAGCCGCGGCGGGTGAGATCAATTGGTAACGAAGTGGGGTTCAATGTCGTGTTCCCTCGTTGTGAATCGGTGATCAAGCGACACGTTCGTTGTGGCCGTTTTACGTGACTACTGGAGTTCGAACTCGAACACGTTGACGCTCTCTTTGACTTCCACCGTGAGCGGCGAGTTGTCATCGGAAGCGTACTTTGCCGGAACGCCTTTTCCCTCGAACGTGACGCGATACGTGCCAACCGGCACCCAATTGACAGTGTATTTTCCGTCCTTGATCTTGGACCCAACAAACTGGCCATCCAAGTGGAAGGTGACCTTGCCTGCGGCGAGTGGCGTGCCGCTCACGCTGACTCTGCCGCTCACCTTCACGTCGGCGGCCATCGCAGCGGGGGTAGACGACAGGAACAAGGCGCATGTGGCAACCACAGCCGCAACCAGGAATCGAATCGGGTACATCACCGTCTCCTTGAAATGAATCGTTAGCCAATGAGCACTTCTGAAATGAATCGTGGACCAGCGGGCACTGACTTTTGACCGAGTTGGCCATTCAGACGAATCGAGTCACTCCGGGGACGGCAACGGCTGGCGCGGCGATGTCACCCCATTCGTATTTCGGCGGGCTGAGATCTTCCTTGGATTTCCACGCCATGTCCCACGTGATCTCTTGGCCCGTGTACGTCGCCATGCGGCCCATGATGGCCAGCAGCGTGCTCTTCGCCATGTACTCGCCGTTGTTGATCGGCTTGCCGGCGCGGATGCTGGCGAAGAGTTCGTCGTGCTCGACCTGGTACAGGTTCTTGGCGTCCTCGCGATAGACCCATTCGTCCTGGGCCTTGATGCTGACGCCGTTCTTCCGCTCGGTGAGCAGCGCGGTGCCCCGACTGCCGAGGATGTGGACGCTGATGTCGTTCTTGCAGCCCTGAATCTGCCGCGTGTTGCTGATCAGGCGGGCGCCGTTCGCGTACTCGTAGACCACGCCGTGATGGTCGAAGATGGTGCCGTACTCGGGGCCCTTGCGCACTTCGCGACCGCCCATGCCGATCGCCTTCACCGGGTACTGGTCCCCCATCGCCCAGGCGCAGACGTCCAGGTTGTGAACGTGCTGCTCGACGTTGAAGTCGCCGGAGAGCCAGGTGAAGTAGTACCAATTCCGCGTCTGC
>JANMLE010000572.1:0-3756 GCA_031372385.1 Planctomycetota bacterium
AGGTGCGCTGTTGGCGGAACCAATGACATCAGTTCCCGAATGGCGGCCCCGGTTTTTCGGCGAGCCCGCAATTCCAAGACTTGTCCGAGCAGGACCAGCGCGATGATGACGGCCGCCGCTTCGAAATAGACCTCGACGCGGCCGTGATGCCGCAGACTCGCCGGCACCACGCCCGGCAGCAGAACGACGATCACGCTGTAGAGGTACGCTGCACCGGTTCCCAACGAGATCAGCGTGAACATGTTCAGCCGCCATGTCACCACGGACCGCCAACCCCGCTCGAAGAACGGCCAACCGCACCACAACACGACGGGCGTGCTGAGGATCAGTTGCAGCCAGAGATTCAGAGTCGGAGACAGCCATCGATCGAGCGGCACGCCGACCATCGGCAGCATCGCCGACAACAGCACCGGAACGGCCAGGATCACGGCGATCACCAGTCGCCGCGACATGTCCCGCAATTCACCGTCATCGTGGTTCGACTCCCGCGTCACGACCTTCGGCTGCAGAGCCATGCCGCACACGGGACAGATGCCCGGCTTGTCGCTTTCAACACCCGGACACATCGGACAGAAGTAACCGCTTGTTGAGGATGCCGAGATTGGTGCCGCCGATGGTGACGCGGCCACATTGAGGACGACGAGTTGATGCAACGGGCCGCAGCAGTCTCCCGTGGCCGAACCGGCGGCATCTCCGGCGAGAAACTTCTGACGGCAGTATTCGGAGCAGAAGTAAAACATCTGCCCGTCGCGTTCGGCGCTGCGCGCGGAGGCCGGGTCCACCGTCATCCCACAGATCGGATCAAGGGCCATCAGGGATGCTCCAGCTTGTGCCGTGGACGTAATTCATCGACTGACCGCAAGCGTTGGAATTGTCGTCGCGTCAGCGTGGGGATTCTATCAGGCGTCGTCAGACGGCGCGCTTCTGCGAATCGTTGCCAACGTTGGCGTCCGGCGTTGCCGTCCGGATTGGCACCCGCAACGATACGACAACATTCGGCAGTGCTCGCGAGAGGCGTGATTCATGCGGTGGATTCTTCAGTCGTGGTGTCTGGTTTCGCTCGTCGTCCTGCTTCCCGGCGGGATGGTCTGGGGTTGGCAGACCACCGAGGACTGGCGGCGAATGACGGTCGGTCGGGTGTACCCCGGAACGACGACCATCATCATCCTGTTTCTGATGTCGTTGAGTCTGAACAGCCGCCGCCTGCGGGATTCGTTCCGCTCGTCCGGCCCGGTGATCTGGGGCACGATCGTCAACATCGGCATCTTGCCGCTTATGGCGTGGCCGCTGGTTCGGTACTTTTCCCTGACCGACTTTTCGCTCGGGCTGATGATTGCGGCGGCTGTCCCCTGCACCCTGGCGACGGCCTCGGTGTCGACTCGGCAGGCGGGTGGCAACGACGCGGTTTCGCTGCTGGTCACGCTGCTGACCAACCTGATCAGCGTCGTGCTGACGCCGCTGTGGTTGAAGTGGACGATCGCGATTGAAGCCGACATTGATCCGTGGCCCGTGATCGCCAACCTCGTGGCGACTGTCCTGCTGCCAACGATCATGGGGCAGGTGGCCCGACTGTGGCCGCCTCTCGATCGGCTCGCCGTGGCGCAGCGGGTTCGGATCGGCATTGTCGCGCAATGCCTGGTGTTGTTGATCGTCACCAAGGCGGCAGTCGAAGCGGGGGGCCGATTGCAGAGTCAGGCCGTCTGGCCGGCGGGAATCGACTTCGCCGCACTCGTTGTGGCCTGCGCGGGTCTGCACACGGCGGCGATGCTGATTGCCGAACTGGGCGGCCGGTGGCTGAAGCTGCCGCGCATCGATCGGATCGCCACGGTCTTCGCCGGCAGCCAGAAGACACTCCCGGTCGGGCTGTTGCTGGCGGCAATGCCGGCGATCACCGGCGATCTCAGCCTGCCGTTCATCACCTTTCCGATCCTGTTGTTTCACGCCGTCCAGTTGATGATGGATTCGGCGATCGCGGATCAAATCGCCCGACGAACCACGTCGCCCGCCGAATTGAAAGTGGAGACTTGAGAAGTGGAGATTGGAACGCGAACCCGCGGACACCGATCGACCCTCGCGATCGTGATGAGACCAACAAGAAAACAACCCCGCCGGATGTTCCCGGCGGGGTTGTGTCAAATGAGGTGGAGCGATTCAGCGAACCGGCCTACTCGTCGTCGGCTTCTTCCTCAGCTTCTTCTTCCTCTTCCTCATCATCTTCGGCCTTCGGCACCTTCTTCTTGGGCTTGACCGGTTCATCATCCAGTTCGATCGCCGCTGGTTTGGCGATCACCACACCACCCTCGCCCAAGATTTCCTTGACGGGCTGGATGAAGTACATCTTCTTGGACTTCAGCTTCAACTGCTCGATCTTTTCGTTGGCCGCCGCGAGTTGATCGTAGGGGAAACGCCCTTCTTCTTTCATGCTGCCGCTGTAAACGACCCACACCAGGCGTTTGCGGGCCAGCACCTTTTCCTTGGTGGCGCGTTTGGCGCGCGGCGCGGCGGCAGCCCGCGGCTTTTTCGTCGCCTTTTTCGGTTCGCTGCCCTTTTCACCGGCGGCTTGACCCGCTTCGGCTTGCTTCCGCAATTCCATTCGACTGGGTGTTTTACGAGCCATCGACGTTCCTGAGCCCCCTGAGATCCCGAGCAGTCCAAACCCCGACCCGGCCGACAGAGCGTACGGCACGGGAATTCGGGTCCGGGAGTATACCGGCGCTGTCACCCGATGGCCAGCGCCGACGCATCCGCCGCAACGACTTGGTGCCTTGGCTGCCACGGCAGGCATTTCCGATCATGGCATGACATCTCGCGCGGCATGAAAAAGTCGCGTCGGAAATGTCCCCAACCATCGGGCAAAAAACTGCTGCCAAACGTCGGCCTTTCAGTCATTTGTGACGGACATCGCACCAACACTGCGGATCGGTCCCGCGTAGTCTGCGGCGAAGGCCGACACGGACTTCCATTGCGAGATTGAGGCGAGCCGCGTGCGGAACGACGCCCCGCATGGTATTGCAACGTTGCTCTTGACAAGGGGTTATGGCTGCCGGTGGAGGCGGCAACGTATGGACTTGACCGAAGTGACCCGGCCATCCCATAATTTCACGCCCCAACCCGCCCCCTCGGCCACTCACTGTCCAATCTCGCCAGCCACTCTCTGAAAGTCCTCGCCGATGCTGAAGAAAACTGAGTTGGAAGACTTCAAGCGGCTGCTGCTTGCGCTACGCGCCCGAATCCGGGGTGACGTGAAGCATTTGACGGACGAGGCACTGGACCGCAACGAAAATGGTTCGGAATCGAAGTCTCCGACCCATCTTGCGGAACTCGGGACGGAAACCTATGAGCAAGAATTCGCGCTCCGCCGCGTCGAAAACGAACAGGAAGTTCTGGACGAGATTGAAGAGGGGTTGCGGCGGATCGAAGACGAATCTTACGGCATTTGCACCGGCTGCCAGGAAGCCGGACGGTCTGTGTCAAAATCCCTGATCCCCAAGGCGCGGCTGCGGGTGATCCCGTATGCCAGGAACTGCGTCGAATGCGAACGGAAGCGCGAAGAGAACCTGTAGTCGGCACGGCCCTGGGTTCGGCCATGCCGGCCGGCGTCGGGACTTCGCCCTCACCCGGAGGTGCGAGTGTGCCGCTCCACAGTTCAGCCGAACAGCCGCCATCGGCGATTCGCCTGCTGGTCGTGTGCGCCATTGCCGTTCTCGGGCTCGGTTGGGATCTGTGGACCAAGCGCGAAGTCTTCGCGCAGTTGGG